>DASTMB010000049.1 GCA_035714365.1 Mycobacteriales bacterium
GGCGCCCACGACCGCGCGGTGGGCCTGTACGAGCGCGCGCTCGGCACGGGCGCCGAGGGGCACGACGAGGAGTGGCTCGGGACGGCCCGGCTCGGCCTCGCGCGGGCGCTGGCGGCGGCGGGCCGGTCCGACCGCGCGCGCGAGGAGTGCGAGCGGGCGGTGCTGCTGCTGCGGCGGGTCGGCGCGGCGGCCGAGGCGGCCGCGCTGGTGTGCTTCGCGGACCTCACGGTGACCGCCGACCCCGCGCGCGCGGCGTCGGCGGCCGCGCGCGCGGCACGGCTGTTCGGCGACGCCGGTGACCAGCACGGGCGCGGGTGCGCGTTGCTGCGGTACGGCGCGGCGCAGGGGTTCCTCGACCTGACCGCGGAGGGCGTCGCCGCCTTCACCGCGGCGCTGGCCATCTTCCGCGACCTCGGCGAGCGGGAGCTCACCGCGGACGCTCTCTGGTTCCTCGGGGTGACCGAGCACGCGAGGGGCGCCGGCAAGGAGGGCCTCCCGCACCTGATGGCGGCGATCGAGCTGTACCGGGAGCTGGACCGGCCGGCGGGCGAGGCGCGGGCGTGGGACGCGCTCGGCTCGGCGAAGACCGCGCTGGGGCGCAAGCGGGAGGCGCTCGACGCGTACCGCCGGGCGCTCGACGCGTACCGGCGCGTGGGCGACGACCCCCGCGCCCGGTGGGTGCCGTACCGGCTGGAGAGCCTGTACGCGGACCGGCTCCGCGGCGTGGCGTCGTGAGCAGGGAGCAGGCGGGCGGGCTGCCGGAGGCGCGGGCGAAGGCGGCGAAGGCGCGGGAGTTCCTGGCGGCCGCGCAGGACGCGCTCGCCAAGGAACGCCCCAACGCCGCGTGCTCCGGCGCCGTCAACGCCGCGATCAACGCCAACGACGCGCTCTGCCTCGCCCGGCTCCAGCGGTACTCCACCGCGAGCAGCCACGCGCACGCGCTGGGGCTCGCCCGCTCCTGCGGCGACATCGGCCGCAAGGTCGCCGTGCTGCTGGAGCGCGTGCTGAAGGCGAAGGACCGCGCGCAGTACGCCACCGCGTCGGTGCGGCCCGCCGAGGCGGCGCAGGTCGTGGACCGGGCGGAGCGGATCGTCACGCTCGTCGAGGGCGCGCTCGCCGGCTGACGGCCTTCAGAAGTAGACGGGGCGGCCGCAGGAGTTGGCGGTCCAGACGTTGTCGTCGGCGAACCACTGGCCCGGCCGGAAGTCGTCGGCGCAGCCCACCCGGCTGCCGGTCGTCGTGTTGCCGGCGACGACGTTCGCGCGCGGCGCCCAGTACGGCACCGCCTCGTCGTTGCCGACGAGCAGCAGCCCCCAGTACGACGCCAGCCGGTTGTCGCGGATGACGTTGCGGGTCGTCACCATGAGCCGGTCGGCGTCCTTCTGGCAGACCAGCACCGCCGCCGGCCGCCGCAGCCCGCCGGGCCCGGTGTCGCAGCGACCGCCGGAGTACGGGTAGCCGGGCTCGGTGGCGGCGTGGAAGACGGTGTTCCGCTCCACCAGCCAGCCCTTCGCGCCGAACAGCGCCAGCCCGGCGTACCCGGCGTTGTCGTGGACGTGGTTGCCGCGGAACACGCCGTTGCGCACGCCGGCGATGTCGGCGCCCGGGCCGACGTTGCGGCGGAACTCGTTCCCCTCGATGACCGGCGCGTACGCCACGGCGTCCGACCCGCGGGCGGCGACGGCGTAGATGCCGGCGCCGGGCGGCGCGTTCGGGCAGGCCAGGCCGTTGCGCTCGAACAGGCTGTGCCGGACGGTGACGCGGTACCCCTGGATGCCGAGCGCGTAGCAGGTCGTCTCGCGCAGCACGACGTCGTCGATGGCGAGGTCCGAACGCAGCACCAGCTTCGGCAGCCGCCGGCCGTCGGGCAGGCGCCCGTCGAGCGTCAGGTGCTCGATCCGCGACACGTCGCCGCCCGCGACGTCACGGCGCACGAGCGTGAGGTCCGGGAACGCGCTGCCCGGGCGGACGACGACGCCGGCGCGGGTGGTGCCGGTGCCGACCAGGTCGTGGCCGACCGGGAGGACGAGGACGCGGGGGAGCAGGTACGTGCCGGGCGCGAGCGCGACGCAGTCGTGGGCGGCGACGGCCGCGGCGATGCCCGCGCCGCTGCCGGAGTACGGGGCGCAGCCGGTGGTGTCGACGGCGTGGCCGGGCGCCGCCGCCAGCGCGAGCGCGGCGGCCGCGGCCGCGACGGCCGCGCTACCGCGGCGGCGGGGGAGCCGCACCGGGCCAGCTCCCGGGGGGTGGGCCGGCGGGCGGCTGCCGGCGGCGGCGCGCCGCGCGCACGATCAGCACGACCACGAGGACGGTGACGCCGACCACGGCCGCCACGAACGCGAGCAGGATCACGCCGACGATGGCCAGCCCGGCGCCCGAGGGGGCGGCGTCGGCGAGGACGTTCATGCGGGCGCCTTCCGTGGGGTGCGGAGCACGACGAGCGCCAGGACCGCGTACTCGACGTACGCGTGGTAGCTCGCCAGGGACGTGTAGGCGATTCTGGTTCCCGACCAGGCGGTCGCGTAGCCGAACGCGAAGAGTCCCGCGACCGCGGCCGTCGCGGCCCAGCCGGCCGCGCGCAGCCGCGGCTGCGGCACGGCCGCGCGCCGCGGCAGGAACACGCACCAGAACACGTAGTGCAGCACCTGGAGGAACGCGAACACCACCAGGAACCGCCCCGCCGCCGCGCCCCGCCAGGCGGGCGGCGTCGCGGTCGCCACGTGCGCCGCGAGCGGCCCGGCGAAGCGCACCGCGCCCGCCTGCGCCGCCGGCGACGGCACCGGCAGCAGGCCGCCCAGCAGCAACGCCGGGACCACCAGCAGCCAGGCGCCGTTGACGAGGCGGAACGCCCGCCGCGGCGCGTCGCGCAGCCGCGCCGACCAGTCCCACAGCACCGCGAACGGCACCAGGTTGTGCAGGTAGGTGACCGTCACGAAGTACAGGTCCAGGTGCGTCCACGCGAGCGCGCCGGCGACGGCGACCATCGGCAGCCCGGCGGCGGCGAGCACCGGCCGGGTGCGCGCCCCTCGCGCCAGGCCGGCGGCGAGGACGCCGAAGCCGGCGACCACCTCGACCCGCCGCCCGGCCGGGCCGGCCAGCCGGGTGAGCGCGATGACCGTCACCAGCGCCAGCACCGCCACCGCGAACCACCCGGTGAACGCGCCCCGCCAGCGGGCGAGCACGTAGCGGAGCTCCAGGACGTTGTGCAGAATCCCGAGCACCATGAGCCCCACGACGCTCGCCATGAGCGGTGCCCGCGTCGCGAGCAGCGCCGCGACCGCGACGTACGCCGCGACCTCCGCGACGGCGCGCCACTGACCGGCTACCTCGCGGCGCTCGCCGTCACGCTCGCCGTCGAGCCGCCGCTGTGGGCGCTCGCGCTGCGCCGGCTCGGCGTGCCCGCGCGGCGCGGGTACGCGGTGGGCCTGCTCGGCAACGCCACTTCTCATCCGCTCACCTGGCTGGTCCTCTTCCGGGTGCTGCCGGGGCCGCGCGGGGCGGCGTTCGTCGTGGTGGAGGCGTTCGCGGTCGGCTGGGAGGCGGCGGTCGCCCGGGTGGCGCTGCGCCGCGACCTGCCCGCGCTGCTCGGCGTGTCGCTCCTCGCCAACGCCGCGTCGCTGCTGGCCGGCGTGCTGCCGGCCGTGTCCGGAAGATGGTGACGGAGCGGGACATGCGGGGCCATGGCCCGTTCCGGCCATCTGCGACCATCGGCACCGTGCGCCTCGTCCTCGCCTCCGCGTCGCCCGCCCGGCTGCGGCTGCTCCGGGACGCCGGGCTCGACCCGGAGGTCGTGGTGAGCGGTGCGGACGAGACGGCGGACCTGCCGGGCGACGCGCGGTCGGTCGTCGCGACGCTGGCGGCGCGGAAGGCGCGCGCGGTCGCCGCCACGCTCGACGGCGACGCGGTCGTCGTCGGCTGCGACTCGATGCTGCTGCTCGACGGCGCTCTCGTCGGCAAGCCCGCCACGGCGGCCGAGGCGGTCGCCCGCTGGCACGCGATGCGCGGGCGCACCGGGACGCTGCTCACCGGACACTGCGTCGTCCGCCTCCCCGGCGGCACCGAGGCGGCCGCCGTCGGCGAGACGCTGGTCCGCTTCGGCACGCCATCGGACGCCGAGGTCGACGCGTACGTCGCGACGGGCGAGCCGCTGCGCGTCGCGGGGGCGTTCACGCTGGACGGCCGGGGCGCGGCGTTCGTCGACGCGATCCAGGGCGACGCCGGCAACGTCATCGGGCTGTCGGTCCCGCTGCTGCGCCGGCTGCTCGCCGACGTCGGCGTCCCGCTGGTGGACCTGTGGCGCTGAGGATCGGGCCGCTCGCCGTCGACCCGCCGGTCGTCCTCGCGCCGATGGCCGGCATCACCAACGCGGCGTTCCGGACGCTCTGCCGCGAGTACGGCGGCGGCCTCTACGTCAGCGAGATGGTGTCCGCCCGCGCGCTGCTGGAGAGCGGCTCGGCGCAGGCGGCGTTCGGCGCGGACGAGGACGTGCGCAGCGTCCAGCTCTACGGCGTCTCGCCGTCGGTCGTCGCGGCGGCGGTGCGGCTGATGGTGGGGGAGTGGGGCGTCCACCACGTCGACCTCAACATGGGCTGCCCCGTCCCCAAGGTGACCCGGCGCGGCGGCGGCGCGGCGCTGCCGGTGCGGGTGGGGGCGTTCACGCGGGTCGTCGCGGCGGCGGTGGACGCGGCGGGCGACGTGCCGGTCACCGTGAAGATGCGGATGGGCGTCGACGCCGCGACGCTCACCTACCTCGACGCCGGCCGGGCCGCGCAGGACGCGGGCGTGGCTGCCGTCACGCTGCACGCGCGGACCGCCGAGCAGCTCTACTCCGGCGCCGCCGCGTGGGACGCGATCGCCGCGCTCAAGGCCGCGCTGGACGTGCCGGTGCTCGGCAACGGCGACGTCTGGACGGCCGCGGACGCGCTGCGGATGGTCGCGGCGACCGGCTGCGATGGCGTCGTCGTCGGGCGCGGCTGCCTCGGGCGGCCGTGGCTGTTCCGCGACCTGTCGCTCGCGTTCGCCGGCGAGCCGGTGCCGCCGGCGCCGCTGCTGGGGGAGGTGCGCGCCGCGATGCTGCGGCACCTCGCGCTGCTGGCGGCGTTGAAGGGCGAGGCGGTCGCGGTGCGCGAGCTGCGCCGGCACGCGCGCTGGTACCTCACCGGCTACGCGGTGCCGGACGCCGTGCTGCCGGCGCTGCGTTCGGCGGTGTCGGCGGCCGACGTCGTCAACGCGCTGGCGCTCGCCGACCCGGCCGTCGCGGTGGCGCCGGGCGCCGACGCGCTGCCGCGCGGGGTCGTGGACGGGCCGCGGCGGGTGGCGTTGCCGGACCGGTGGCGGGAGACGGCTCACCTGACCGACCCGCCGCTGGGCGCCGACCTCGTCGCCTCCGGCGGGTAGTTCAACCAACTGGTTGACAAAGTTCGCGTGTCGCTGCTATCTTCAACCACATGGTTGAACACGCCGTCGCGCTGGACCGGATGTTCTCGGCGCTGGCCGACCCCATCCGCCGCGACGTCGTCGCCCGGCTCGCCGGCGGCGACGCCACGCTGACCGAGCTGGCGGAGTCGTACGACGTGAGCGTCCAGGCGGTCGCCAAGCACCTCAAGGTGCTGGAGGACGCCGGCCTCGTCACCCGCGGGCGCGACGCGCAGCGCCGCCCCGCGCACCTGGAGGCGGAGGTGCTCGACCTGATGACCGCATGGCTCGAGCGGTACCGGCGGCAGGCGGAGGAGCGGTACCGCCGCCTGGACGAGGTGCTGCGCACCATGCCCGACGACCCGGAGGAGCAGCAGTGAACGAGACGCAGATCGAGAGCGACCCGAACGTCCCCCTCGTGCGCATCACCCGCGAGTTCGACGCGCCGGTCGCCAAGGTGTTCCGCGCGCACACCGACCCCGAGCTGGTCGCGCGCTGGCTCGGCCCGCGCCAGTACGAGATGGTCATCGACCACCACGACTGCCGCACCGGCGGGTCGTACCGCTACCGGCACGTCGCGCCCGGCGAGGAGCACGCGTTCCGCGGCACGTTCCACGAGGTGCGCGACGGCGAGGTGATCGTGCAGACGTTCGCCTACGACGGCATGCCGGACTCGGTGGCGTTGGAGCGGGTGGTCTTCACCGACCTCGGCGACGGCCGCACCCGGCTGGTCGGGACGTCGCTGGTGGACTCGTTCGAGGCGCGGGACGCGTTCGTCGCGAGCGGCATGGAGCACGGCGTGCGCGAGTCGTACGAGCGCCTCGACGAGATCCTCGCCGCCGTCTCCGTCTAAGCGAGCGCGTTCGCCAGCAGGTCGCGGGTAGCGGCCGGGTCGACCACGTCGTCGAGCTCGAACCCGGCCGCCGCCGACAGCGCCGTCCCGTGCTCGTACGCGAGCGCCACCAGCGCCGCCTCGCGCTCGCGGCGTTCCTCGTCGTCGGCGATCGCCGCCAGCTCCTTGCGGAACGCCAGCCGCACCGCGCCCTCCAGCCCCATCGCGCCGATCTCGCCGGTCGGCCAGGCGAGCGTCAACCGCGCCGCGTGCAGGCTGCCGCCGGACATCGCCATCGCGCCGAGGCCGTACGCCTTGCGCAGCACCACCGTGAGCAACGGCGCCCGCAGCGCGGCGCCGGCGTTGAAAAGGTCGCCGACCGCCCGCACCAGCCCGGTCTCCTCGGCGGCCGGGCCGACCATGATGCCGGGCGTGTCGACCAGGCTGACGACCGGCAGCCCGAGCCGGTCGCAGAGCGTCAGGAACCGCGCCGCCTTCGCGGCCGCGGTCGCGTCGATCGCGCCGGCGCCGTGCTTCGGGTTGTTCGCGAGGACGCCGACGGCACGGCCCGCGAGCCGCGCGAACGCCGTCACGACGTTGCGCCCGTGCCGCGCCCGCAGCTCGGTGACGCTGCCGGTGTCGAACAGCGTCGTCACCACGTCGCGCACGTCGTACGCGCGCCGCCGGCTCTCCGGCACCACCTCGCGCAACGCCGCCTGGTCGCCGGCCGCGCCGTCGCCGTCGGGGCCGTACGCGTAGCCGACCACCCGCCGCGCGACCTCCACCGCCGCCGCGTCGTCGGCCGCCTCGACGTCGACCGTGCCGGTGCGCAGGTGGACGTCCAGCGGGCCGATCTCCTCCGGCGCCACCGTGCCGAGCCCGGCCGCGTCGACCATCGCCGGGCCGCCCATGCCGACGTTCGCCCCCGTGACGCCGACCGTGACGTCGCAGGTGCCGAGCAGCGCGGCGTTGCCGGCGAAGCAGTAGCCGGCCGCGACGCCCACCCGCAGCGTGCGCAGCCGCGCGAACGCCGCGAACGTCGTCAGCTCCAGCGCCGCGACCGTCATGTGGTCGGTGTCGCTCGGCCGCCCGCCGCCGCCCTCCGCGAACAGCACGACCGGCAGCCCCTCCCGGTGCGCCACGTCGAACAGCCGGTCGGTCTTGCGGTGCCCGGTCAGCCCCTGCGTGCCGGCGAGGACCGTGTAGTCGTACGCCATCGCCGCGGCGCGGACGCCGCCGATGCGGCCGGTGCCGAGGACGACGCCGTCGGCCGGCGTCCGCTCGCGCAGCTCGGCCAGCGGGCGGCGGGACCGCTGCGCCGCGACGGCGAGCCCGCCGTACTCCACGAACGTGCCTTCGTCGAGCAGGCCGGCGAGGCTCTCGCGCGCCGTCCGGCGCCCGGCCGCGTGCCGCGCCGCGACCGCGTCCGGCCGCGCCTCGTCGCCCGTCGCGGCGCGCCGCGCCAGCACCTCGTCCAGCCGTTCGTCCACCGCGCGAGCCTACGGTCACGGGCCGGTGAGGACGGCGAGGCGTTGGGTCGCCCGCGTCATCGCGACGTAGCGGTCGACCGCGCCTTCGATCCCGGTCCCGAACGTCTCCGGGTCGACCAGCACGACCAGGTCGAACTCCAGCCCCTTCGCCAGCTCCGGCGTCAGCGACCGCACCCGTGCCGACGGCGCGAACGCCGGGTCCCCGATGACGCAGGCGACGCCGTCGGCGTGCGCGGCGAGCCACTCGTCCAGGACGCGGTGCAGGTCGGCGACGCGACCGTGCACGACCGCGCCCTCGACGTCGCGGATCGAGGTCGGCACGTTCGCGTCCGGGAGCACCGCGCGGATCACCGGCTCGGCCGCGGCCATCACCGCGTGCGGCGTCCGGTAGTTGACCGTCAACGACGCCACCTCGATGCGGTCCAGGCCGACGCGGCCGAGGCGTTCCCGCCACGACTCGGGGAAGCCGTGCCGCGCCTGCGCGCGGTCGCCGACGATGGTCAGGCTCCGCGACGGGCAGCGGCGCAGCAGCATCTGCCACTCGGCGTCGGTCAGCTCCTGCGCCTCGTCCACGACCACGTGCGCGAACGGCCCCGCGAGGTCGTCCGTGTCGCCAGGGGTCACCGCGGCCTCGTCCACCAGCGCGTCGCGGAAGTCCTCGCCGCGCAGCATCGTCACCAGGCCGTCGCCGTACTCGTCGTCCGCGACCGCGATCAGGCTGTCCACGACGCCGGCCATGCGCTCGCGCTCGGCCGCCAGGGCCGCCGCGTCCCGCCGCTTGCGCCGCGCCGCCTCCGGGTCGCCGAGCCGCTGCCGCGCCGCGTCGAGGACCGGCAGGTCCGCCACCGTCCAGACCTGCTCGCCCGGCCGCCGCAACGCCGCCAGGTCGTCGTCGCCGAGCCACGGCGCGCACCGCCGCAGGAACGACGGCACCGACCACAGCGCGCGCACCAGGTCGGCCGCCTCGATCAGCGGCCAGGCGTGCGAGAACGCCGCGACCAGGTCGGCGTTCTGCCGCAACGATTTCCGGAGCAGGTCGGCGGGCACCTCCTCGTCGCCGTGCTGCTCCACCAGGATCGTGAGCAGCTCCTCCCACACCTGGTCGCGCGCCTCGTTGTGCGGCGTCCCCGGCTCCGCCGCGTCGAACGCCGCCGCCCAGTCGCCGGCGCTCAGCCGCAGCACCGACCAGTGCGTCTCGACCACCATCGGCTCGGTCGGCGGCCGCTCGTAGTAGCGGACCGCCGCCTCCACCGCGTCCGCGAGGGCCGCGGACGCCTTCAGGCGGGCGACGTCCGGGTCGGTCTCCGGCACGGCCGCCGCGCCCTCGGCGACGAGGTCGCGCAGCGTGCAGGTGCGCACGCCCTCCTCGCCGAGGCTCGGCAGCACGTCGCCGACGTAGGCGAGGTACGGCTGGTGCGGGCCGACGAACAGCACCCCGCCGCGGCGGTGCCCGAGGCGCGGGTCGGCGTAGAGGAGGTAGGCGGCGCGGTGCAGCGCGACGACGGTCTTGCCCGTCCCGGGGCCGCCGTCGACGACGAGGACGCCGCGCGAGCCGGCGCGGACGATCGCGTCCTGGTCGGTCTGGATCGTGGCGAGCACGTCGCGCATCCGGTCCGACCGGCTGCCGTCGAGGCTCGCGATGAACGCCGACTGGTCGTCCAGCGCGGCGTTCCCCTCGAACCCGTCCGGCGTGAACACCTCGTCCCAGTAGTCGCTGACCCGGCCGCGGTTCCAGTGGTACCGGCGGCGGCTCGCCAGCCCCATCGGGTTCGCGTGCGTCGCGCCGAAGAACGGCTCCGCCGCGGGCGAGCGCCAGTCCACCAGCAGCCGCCGGCCGGTGCTGTCGGTGAGGCCGAGCCGGCCGACGTAGACGGGCTCCGCGTCGCCGGCCGGCACCATCCGGCCGAGGCAGAGGTCCAGGCCGAAGCGGCGCAACGTCCGCAGCCGCGCGGTCAGCCGGTGCACCTCGAGGTCGCGGTCCAGCGCCGCCTGCCCGATGCCGCCGGGCGCCTGCCGCGTCGCGTCGAGGCGGCGGGACAGCTCGCCGATCGACTCCTCCAGCGCCCGCGCCATCGCCGCGAAGTGGCGTTCGTCCGCCGCGACCAGCGCCGGGTCCGCCTTGGCGGCCAGGCGGTCCGGCAGGTCGAACGCGCTCGTCGTCTCCGGCACACCGCGCATCTCGCCGCTCCTGCTCCCGGGGGTCGGGCCGGGGCGGGCGATTCTCGGGCCTGCCGGGGGTCTTGCGGCAAGCCCCCCGGTGGCCTATACGTTGAGAGTAGAGGGAGTG
>DASTMB010000050.1 GCA_035714365.1 Mycobacteriales bacterium
CCGCACCGCGCGCGAGCGGCGTCGGCAGCAGCAGGTCCTCGAACGCGCCGATGAGGACGAGGTTCGCGATGGTGCCGAAGCCGGGCCGCACCCCGAGCAGCAACGACGCCGCGAGCACGCCCGCGCCGACGAGCTGCACGACGACGCCGAACGGCAGGCCGGTGCGCTCGGCGACGCCACCGTGCAGCACGTCCCACGGCGACACGCCGAGGTCGGCGCGCAGCGTGAGGACGATGCCCAACGCCGCCAGGAACAGCCCGAGGAAGAGCTGCGGCACGCGCACCGCGTGGCGGCGCCTCACGCGCGCCGGGCCGCGACGACGACGGCGGCGAGGGTGCAGGCCGCGGCGGCGAGGCTCGCGGCGGTGACGCCGCGGCCGGCGGCGGGCGCGACGGCGTCGAGCAGCACGCCGGCGACGAGCTGCCCGGCGACGGTGCCGAGGGTGAGCTGGAGGACGCCGATGCGCGGGACGGTGTACGCGCCGAGCGCGATGTACGCGGCCCCGCCGAGCCCGCCGGCGTAGAGCCACGGCGCGGCCGGCCAGTGCGGCGCCGCGAGCCGGCCGGCGGCGCCGAGCGCGAGCACGCCGAGGCCGAGCGCGAGCGTGCCGACCGCGAACGACACCGACGCGGCGACCAGCGCCTCGCCGGACGCCTCGCGGAGCCGGCCGTTGGCGGCCTGCTGCGCCGCGCTGGCGAACCCGGCCGCCCCGACGAGCAGCAGCAGCCCGGGGCGCACGTTGCCGGACCGCCCGAGCGTGCCGACGAGCAGCCCGGCGACGGCGAGCGCCGCGCCGAGCACGCGCGGCCAGGTGAGCGGCTGCCGCCCGCGCGGCGACAGCCCCACGCGGTCGACCACGAGGGAGCCGAGCGTCGACCCGGCCACGACGGCGACCGACGTCAGCGCCACCCCGACGAGCGGCACGGCCGCCGCGGACGACGCCACCAGCGCGGCGCCCGCGAGGCCGCCGAGCCACCACCACCAGCGGGTGCCGTGCCGCAGCCGCGCGGCCGCCCGCACCCGGCCGGTCGCCACCGCGCCCGCGACGAGCACGACCGTCCCGACCGCGAACGACACCAGCGCGGTGACGACCGCGTCGCCGAGGCGTTCGCGCAGCGAGCCGTTGACCCGCGCCTGCCCGGCCAGCGCCGCGCCCGCGACGACGGCCAGCAGCGTGAGGAGGTGCGGGTGCGACCGCGCCCGGGTCACTCGACGATCTTGGCGATCGGCAGCTCGAGGATGTCCCGCGCACCCGCGCCCTTGAGCGCCGGGATCAACGTGTTGACGCCCTGCTTCGGCACGACCGTCTCCACCGCGTGGAAGCCGCCGTTGGCGAGCGCGGTGACGGTCGGCGACGTCATCGCCGGCAGCTCCGCGAGCACCGCGTCCAGCGCCGAGTCCGGGCAGTTCAGCTTGAGCAGCACCTTGCCGCGCGCGTTGATAGCACCGAGCAGCAGCGTCGCGACGTCCTCGATCGCGGCGCGCTTCTCCGGGTCGCCCCAGGTGGCGGCGTTGGTGACCAGCTCGGTCCGGGAGACGAGCAGCGTCTCGATGACCTTCAAGCCGTGCTTGCGCAACGACGTGCCGGTCTCGGTGAGGTCCACGATCGCGTCGACGATGTCGGGGACCTTCGCCTCGGTGGCGCCGTACGACGGCACGATGACCGCCTCGACGCCGGCCTGCGCGAAGAACCGCCGGGTCAGCTCCGGGAACTCCGTCGAGACGCGCACGCCGTTCGGCAGCTCGGCACCGGTCGACGCCGGGTGCTCCTTCGGGACGGCGAGCACGATCTTGACCGGGTTGCTGGTGGCCTTCGAGTACTCCAGCTCGGTGACCGAGATGACGTCGCTGTCGGTCTCGGTGATCCAGTCGCGGCCGGTGATGCCGAGGTCGAACAGCCCCTGCTCGACGTACTGCGGGATCTCCTGCGGCCGCAGGAACATCACCCGGTCGATGCGCGGGTCGTCGATGGCGGCGCGGTAGTCGCGGTCCGAGCCGCGGCGGACGGTGAGGTCGGCGGCCTCGAAGAGGGAGAGCGTGGCGGACTCCAGGGAGCCCTTGGGCAGGACGAGCGAGAGCATGGGTCAGGACCTCACGGTGTCGAGCGTGGCCAGGGTCTCCAGGACGGCCCGTACGGCCTCGCGCCCCTTGTCGAGCCGGTCGCGCGCCTGCGCGACGTCGTCGACGGTGAGCACGCCGAAGCCGACGGGCACCCGATGGTCCAGCGACACCCGCAGGCAGCCGTCGGTCACCGCGCGGCAGACGTAGTCGAAGTGCGGCGTCCCGCCGCGGATCACGACGCCGAGGCAGACGACGCCGTCGAACGTCCGGGCGGCCGCGTCGGCGACGATCGGCAGCTCGAACGCGCCCGGCACCCGCAGCACCTTCACGTCGGCGCCGCACGCCGCCGCCTCGGCGACCGCGCCGTCGAGCAGCGCCTCGGTGATGTCGGCGTGCCAGCGGGTCGCGACGATCGCGAGCCGCCACGCGCTGCCGTCGACCGGCTGCCCCTCCGGCGCGCCCTCGCCGCTCACTGCGCCGCGCCCGGCAGCGGGTCGGCGGAGGACTCGGTCGGCTCGTCCAGCGCGTCGATCCCTCCGGGCAGGTCGAGCAGGTGGCCGAGCCGGTCCTGCTTGGTGCGCAGGTAGGCGATGTTGTCGGCGGTCGGGAACGTCTTCAGCGGCACGCGCTCCACGATCTCGAGGCCGTACCCCTCGAGGCCGGCGCGCTTGGCCGGGTTGTTGGTGAGCAGCCGCATGGTGCGGATGCCGAGGTCGACGAGGATCTGCGCGCCGGTGCCGTAGTCGCGGGCGTCGGCGGGCAGGCCGAGCTGGAGGTTGGCGTCGACGGTGTCGGCGCCGGCGTCCTGGAGCTGGTACGCCTGGAGCTTGTGCATCAGCCCGACGCCGCGGCCCTCGTGCCCGCGGACGTAGAGCACGACGCCGCGCCCCTCGCTCGCGACGGCCTCCAGCGCCGCGTCGAGCTGGGTGCCGCAGTCGCAGCGCGTCGACCCGAACACGTCGCCGGTCAGGCACTCCGAGTGGACGCGCACCAGCACCCGCTCGCCCGCCCCGATGTCGCCACGCACCAGCGCCACGTGCTCGACGCCGTCGAACGTCGACCGGTAGCCGTAGGCGGTGAACTCGCCGTGCCGGGTGGGGATGCGCGCCTCGGCCACGCGTTCGACCTGCTTCTCGAAGCGGCGCCGGTACGCGATGAGGTCGGCGATGGAGACGAGCGTCAGCCCGTGCTCGTCGGCGAACGCGCGCAGCTCCTCCAGCCGCGCCATGTCGCCGTCGTCCTTCTGCGACACGATCTCGCAGAGCACGCCGGCCGGCCGCAGCCCCGCCATCCGCGCCAGGTCGACGGCGGCCTCGGTGTGGCCGGGGCGGCGCAGCACGCCGCCCTCCTTGGCCCGCAACGGCACCACGTGGCCGGGGCGCGTGAAGTCCTCCGCGCGCGCGTCCTCGGCCGCCAGCAGCCGCATCGTCAGCGCCCGATCGGTCGCCGAGATGCCGGTGGAGACGCCGTCGCGAGCGTCGACGGAGACGGTGTAGGCGGTGCCGCGCTTGTCCTGGTTGACGTGGTACATCGGCGGCAGCTCGAGCCGGTCGCAGTCGGCCTCGGTCATTGGCACGCAGATGTAGCCGGACGTGTACCGGACCATGAACGCCACCAGCTCCGGCGTGGCCATCTCGGCCGCGAAGATGAGGTCGCCCTCGTTCTCGCGGTCGGCGTCGTCCACGACGACGACGGCCTTGCCCGCCGCGATGTCGGCGACCGCGCGGTCGATCGGGTCGAACGTGCTCATGTCGTCGCGCCCTTCGAGAGCAGCCGTTCGACGTACTTCGCCAGCACGTCGACCTCGATGTTGACCGGGTCGCCCGGACCCTTGTGGCCCAGCGTCGTCAGCTCCAGCGTCGCCGGGATCAGGCTGACGGTGAGCTCGTCGTCGCCGGCCTCGACCACCGTCAGGCTCACGCCGTCGACGGCCACCGAGCCCTTCGCCACGACGTAGCGGGCCAGCTCGGCGGGGATGCCGATGCGCACGACGCCGTCGGCCTCGCGCGCCCGGATCGTGCCGGTGCCGTCGACATGGCCCTGGACCACGTGGCCGCCGAGGCGGCCGTCGGCGCGCACGGGGCGTTCCAGGTTGACCGGGTCGCCGGCGCGCAGCGCGCCGAGCGACGTGCGGCGGAACGTCTCCACCATCACGTCGGCCGCGAACGTGTCGCCGTCCAGGTCGGTGGCGGTGAGGCAGCAGCCGTTGACGGCGATGCTGGCGCCGTAGGTCGCGTCGCTGGTGACGAGCGGCCCGCGCACGACGATCCGCGTGTCCGTCACCTCGACCACGCGGCCGAGCTCCTCCACGATCCCGGTGAACATCTACGCCTCCGGCCGCCAGGTCAGCCGGACGTCGCCGTCCAGCACGGTCACGTCGTCCAGCCGCAGCCGCCAGGCGGCGCCGATGGTGGGGGCGCCGGCGTTGTCGAGCAGCGGGCGGCCGCTGCCGATCGCGACCGGCGCGACGTAGCCGACGACGCGGTCGACCAGGCGTTCGTCCACGAACGTGCCGGCGAGCTTCGGCCCGCCCTCCACCAGCAGGTGCCGGACGCCGCGCTCGTACAGGTGGTCCAGCAGCGCGCGGACGTCGGTGTGCCCGTCGGCGGCGCGCGGCAGCACGACCGTCTCGGCCTTGCTCGCGAACGGCGGCTGCACCGTCGTCGCGACCAGCGTCGGCGCCGCGCCGTCGAGCACCCGCGCCGACGGCGGCACCCGGTACGTCGAGTCCACGACCACGCGCAACGGCTGCCGCGCCGCGAGGGCGTCACCGTCGCGGACGGTGAGGTGCGGGTCGTCGGCGAGGACGGTGCTGATGCCGACGGCGACGGCGTCGACCTCGGCGCGCAGCCGGTGCACGTCGGCGCGCGCGGCCGGCCCGGTGATCCACCGCGAGGTGCCGTCGGCGGCGGAGGTGCGGCCGTCGAGGCTGGCGGCGTACTTCCAGGTCACGAACGGCCGCCGCTCGCGGGCCGCGAGCAGCCACGCCTCGTTGACCCGCGCGGCCTCGGCCGCGAGCGGCCCCTGCTCGCCGAGCGACGGCGGCTGCGTGGGGTCGGCGACGGCGTAGACGACGCGGGCGACGCCGGCGGCGCGCAGCTCGTCGGCGCAGGCGGGCGTGCGGCCCACGGAGGTGCAGGGCGACAGCGTGACGACGGCGGTGCCGCCGCGGGCCCGCTCCCCCGCCTGCCGCAGCGCCGCGACCTCGGCGTGGTCGACGTCCGCCCAGACGTGCCGGCCCTCGCCGACCGGCTCGCCGGCGGCGTCGAGGATCACGCAGCCGACGACGGGGTTGGGCGCGGTGCGGCCGAGCGCCGACGCGGCGAGCGCGATCGCGCGCCGCATGGCCTCCTCGACGTCCACCGGCGCCTCCTCGTGCGCTCGTGACGAACGCGACGGGGGCGTACGGGCGCGCGCGGACGCGACGCCCGCGCGTTCCTCTCATCCCGACTCTGACGGTCGGTCCCGGAGTTCCACCGGGTCCACCGGCCGCTGGCTTGCGGCCGGGTCGCGGACTGTCACCGCCGGTGCGGACTTCCACCGCCCCCGGAGCGCGCGTGCTCGTAGGGCCGAGTCTACCGCCCGCCGAACGGCGTTCGGTCAGCCGGTGTGGGCGTCCCGGGTGAGCGCCACCAGGCGGGAGACGGCGCGCAGGTACTTCTTCCGGTAGCCGCCGCCGAGCAGCTCGTCCGGGAACAGCCGGTCGAACGCCACCCCCGACGCGAGCACCGGCACCTCGCGGTCGTACAGCCGGTCCGCGAGCACGACCAGCCGCAGCGCCGTGGCCTGGTCGGCGACGGTCCGCACGCCGCGCAGGCAGGCCAGCGCGACGCCGTCGACCAGGTCGCCGTAGCGGACCGGGTGCAGCGACGCGAGGTGCGCGCAGAGCGCGTCGAAGTCGTCCAGCGACGCGCCGGGCGTCGCCGCCGCGCGGGCGGCGACCTCGGCGTCGGTCAGCGGCGGCGGCGCGGCGGGCAGGCCGCGGTGGCGGTAGTCCTCCCCCTCGATGCGCACGACGTCGAAGTGCGCGGCGAGGCCCTGGATCTCGCGCAGGAAGTCCTCCGCCGCGAAGCGGCCCTGCCCGAGCCGGCCGGGCAGCGTGTTCGAGGTCGCGGCGAGGCGGACGCCGGACTCGACCAGCCGGCGCAGCAGCGTCGAGATGAGGACGGTGTCGCCGACGTCGTCCAGCTCGAACTCGTCGATCGCGAGCAGCCGGTGCCCGCGCAGCGCCTCGACGGCCTGCGCGAAGCCGAGCGCGCCGGTGAGGTTGGTGAGCTCGGCGAACGTGCAGTACGCCTTCGGCGCGGGCGCGGCGTGCCACAGCGACGCGAGCAGGTGGGTCTTGCCGACGCCGTACCCGCCGTCCAGGTAGACGCCCGCGCGCCCGTCGGCGGCGGGCGCGCGGCGGAACAGCGACCGCCTCGCCGCCGGCGCGGCCAGCCGTTCGGCGAACGCCGCCAACGCCTCGACCGCCGCCGCTTGCGACGGCTGCGCCGGGTCGGGGACATACGTCGCGAACCGCACCCGGTCGAACCGCGGCGGCGGCGCCAGCGACGCGACGACCGCGTCCGCGCGCAGCTCGGGGGTGCGGTCGGCGAGGCGGATCGGGCCGGTCGGCGAGGCGGGAGGAACCGGCACGAAGCCGACTCTAACGGGCTCCCCCACGGGGTCAGAGCAGGGTTGCCGCCCGGCAGGTACTGCTCCGAACGCGTCAAGGCCCTGCGCCGCGCGGCCGACATCGGTAGGGACCCCTGACGCCGCCGGAAGGCTCGTGACCGTGCGCTTGTCCCGCCTCTCCCTCGTCCGCCTGGTGCTCGCCGGGACCACCGCCGTGACGGCGTTCGCGCCGCTGGCCACCGAGGCCGCCGACGCCGCGTACGCCGACGCGACGGTCTCCACGGCCACCGTGACGGTGCCGATGGTCTTCCCGGTGCTCGGCCAGACGAGCTACGTCGACACGTTCCTCGCCTGCCGCTCCGGCTGCACCCGCAAGCACTTCGGTCAGGACCTCATGGGCCCGAAGATGCGGCCGCTCGTGGCGGCGTTCAACGGCGTCGTCAGCAGCGTCAAGCGCGAGTCGTACGTCGGCGAGGGCAACTACGTCACGATCAAGGGCGACAACGGCTGGTCCGCCAACTACCTGCACGTCAACAACGACACCCCCGGCACCGACGACGGCAAGGGCACCGCGAGGTACGCGTTCGCGGAGGGCGTCCGCGTCGGCAAGCGGGTCTTCGCCGGCGAGCTGCTCGGCTGGTCCGGCGACTCCGGCAACGCCGAGAGCACCGCGCCGCACCTGCACTTCGAGCTGCGCCAGGGCGACTCGTGGTCCGGCACCGTCTACAACGCGTTCTCCTCGCTCAACCACGCGACCCACGTCAGCGCGCCCGCCATCTCCGGCCCGCACCCGGACGGCGTCTACATCAAGGCCTGCGCGCTCTGCCCGACCTACCTCGTGGAGAACGGCCGGAAGCGGTACCTGCGCAAGGAGGTCGCCGGGCAGGTCGGCTTCGCCAGCGGCATGGCCGCGACCGTCTCGGCCGCCGAGGTGAGCTGGTACCCGAAGGGCGCCGACGTCGAGCTGCCGCCGGGCCGCGCGTACCGGCAGTCCGACGGCACGATCTGGTTCGTCACCGACCACGTCCGCATCCACGTCCCGAGCCGGGCGGCGCTCGCGCTCCTCGGCATCCCGATGACCCGCGTGCGCTCGATGGCCGACGCCGGCCTGGCCACCGTCAAGGTCGCGCCGGAGGGCACCGCGCTGCCGGTGACGCCGGTGTACGAGGGCGCGCTGCTCAAGTCGGCGGACGGCAAGACCGTCTGGTACGTCCGCAACGGCTACCGCCGCACGCTGCTCGACGACTACGCCCGCGCCTCCTGGGGCCTCAACGTCGCCGACGCGGTCCCGGTGACCGACGCGCTGCTGCCGTCGCTGCCGCCGGTCGGCCACACGCCGTTGCTCGTCAAGGACGGCAACGTCGTCAAGGACGGCGTCGGCGGGCTCTGGCTCACCGTCAACGGCACCCGCCGCAAGTTCCCGAGCTGGACCGTCTACACCCGGTACGGCTACCGCGACGTGCGCCAGCTCGTCCCGCCGGCGGCGGTCATCACCGCCATCCCGGTCGGCGCCACGATGCTGCCGTAGCGGTCGTTCCCGCCCGGTCCCGTAGTCTCCGCGTCGGACGACGAGGAGGCTGCGCATGGACCGGTCCGCGCTCGAGGCACTGACCACCGAGGAGCTGCGCGAGAAGGCGTTCGGCGTGGCCGAGCGGCGGCTCGACGTCGGCTTCTTCTGGGACCTCGTCAAGCACCTCCCCGCCTCGGCGCGGATGGCGGGCGACGACGCGTTCAGCGGTGCGCCGGCGGCGCTGTCGGACGTGCTGGAGCTGTTCCGGGAGTTCCGCGGCGACCACCTCGGCGACGCGGAGCCGCTCGTCCGCGCGAAGCTCGTCGACTACCTGGCCGAGCACGGGAAGGAGCAGTCGTGAGCGAGTACGCGCAGAAGGCCGTCGAGGCGATCGAGCACACCCGCGTCGCGGGGACGACGTACCAGATGATCGAGGCGGTCGGGCCGGGCATGCGGGCGATCGCGTACGCGCTGCTCGACCTCGCCGCGGCGATCCGCGACCGCGGCTGACCGGCCGGACCCGGATGCGCGGCAAGGGCGCCCGGTCACCCGGACGCCCTGCCGTCCCTCCCGCCGCCCGGCCCCCCTCTCGCCTGGCGACGCCCCCGGAGGGAACGACTCGCCGCTACTCGGTCTTCGCCTTCGTGGCCTTCGCCGCCGGTGCCGCCGGGACGGCCGCCTCGGGCTGGTGACCGTTGCTGCCGTTCGCGTCGCCGTTGCCGGTGCCGCGCCCGCCGAGGACGCTGCGCGCGAGCTGGAGGCCGGCGACACCCTGCGAGAGCGCCTGGGCCAGCGCCTGCGACATCCCCTCGGCGCCGTTGAGGACGATCATCTGGTCGATCGAGCCGAACGGCTTCGCGGCGGCCTCGACGATCGCCGGCCAGTTCTCCGCGAGCTGCTGGCCGATGACGGCCTCCTGGTTCTCCGCCAGCGCCTCGGCGCGGGCCTTGATCGCCTCGGCCTCGGCGAGACCCTTGGCGCGGACCGCCTGGCCCTCGGCCAGACCACGGGCCTGCGTGGCCGCGGCCTCGGCCTCGCCGACCGCCTTCGTCGCGTCCGCGCGGGCGATCGCCTCGACCCGGACGTGCTCCGCCTCGGCGATGGCCTGGAGCCGGATGCGCTCGGCCTCGGCGGCCGCGCCCAGCTCGACCTCCTGCTTCTGCGCCTCGGCCTGCGCGATGCGCGCGTCGCGCTGCGCCTTGGCGAGCGTGACCTGCTGGTACGCCTGCGCGTCGGCCGGCTTGCGCACGGTCGCCTGGAGCCGCTGCTCCTCGCGGTGCGCCTCCAGCTCGGCGACCTTGGTCTCCTGCACGACGACGTCCTGCTTCGCCGACGCCTCGGCGAGCGGGCCCGCCTGGCGCGACGTCGCGGCGGCGCGGTCAACCTCCGCCTGGTAGCCGGCCTGCTTGATGGACGACTCGCGGACCGCCTCGGCCTTGAGCGCCGCGGCCTCCTGCTCGTTCTGCGTCGCCTCGCGGTCGGCGTGCGCGGCCGCGATGCGCGCGTCGCGCTGGACGGCCACGGCGTGCGGCTTGCCGAGGTTCGCGATGTAGCCGGTCGGGTCGTCGATCTCCTGGATCTGCAACGAGTCGACGATGAGGCCGAGCTTCTCCATCTCGGTGCCGCTGCTGGCGCGGGTGAGCTGGGTGAGCTTCTCCCGGTCGCGGATCATCTCCTCGACCGCCATCTGGCCGACGATCGCGCGCAGGTGGCCGGCGAACACGTTGTGCACGCGGGCGTCCATCTGCTCCTGCTGGTCCAGGAAGCGGCGGGCGGCGTTGGCGATCGACGCGAAGTCGTCGCCGACCTTGAAGATGACGACGCCGCGGATGCCGAGCGGGATGCCCTGGTGCGTCACGCAGTCGATCGCGAGCTCCGCCTCGCGCAGGTCGAGCGACAGGCGGCGGACCGTCTGGATGCCCGGCATGACGAGCGTGCCCTTCCCGGTCACGATCTTGAAGCCGAGGCTCTCGCTGATCCCGTCGGGCGCCTTCGCCTCGCGCAGGCCGGAGATGATGAGCGCCTCGTTCGGCTCGGCGACCCGCCAGCACGCCTTGAACAGCAGGACGAGCAGCACGAACCCGGCGACGACCCCGCCGAGCACCAGCTGGATGAACGACATTGCTTCCCCCCTCGGGGCTAGGCCGGCGAGACGACCACGGAGCGTGGGGGGAAGTAGTCGACCACGACCACGCGGCTGCCGGACGGGATGGTCGCCGCGGAGTCGGCCGCGTAGGCGTGGAACGCCTCGCTGCCGCCGCGCACGGAGACCATGACCTCTCCGACGTGCCCTGGTGCGATCGTCCCGGTCACGCGGCCGACCTTGCCGATCATCGCGTGGTCAGCCACTGCGCCGGGTCCTTCCCTGTTCTCGCGGTACGCGGGTCAATGTAGGCCGTTGCGGACGTCTTGATACCGCGTGGAGGGCGTTCTTTGCGTCCCATTTGCGACGCCGCGGGGCTACTGCTCGAACGTCTGGCCGTGCAGCTCGGCGAGCGCCCGCGCCCGGCCCTCCAGCCGCAACGCCTCGTCCTCCGCGTCGCGCACGACGTCGTCCAGCGTGCCGCGGTGCAGGCTCAGCGCCGCACCCGTCTCCTGCAGCCGCGCCCGCGCGCCGGACACCGCCTGGGCCGTCGTCGCCGCGTCCAGCTTGGCGCGCATCGCCGCCGCCTCCCCCTCGATGCGGGCGGCGGCGCGTTCCAGCTCGTCCTTCTGCGCCTGGAGCTCGGCCGCCTGCGGCGCGAGCGCGTCGAGCGTCGCGGCGGCCGTCTCGCTGCTCGCGATCGCGCTCTCCGCCTGGATCGCCCGGCCCGCGGCGACCGCCTGCTGCGCGATCCGCTCGTACGTCGCCACCGACTGCCGTAGCTGCTCCTCGCGCATCGCCAGCCGCGCCTGCGCCGCCGTGATGCCGGCGGTGGAGGCGCGCAGGTCGCGGGCGAGCTCGAGGAGCCGCCGGTACGCCGCCTCGGCCGGCGCCGGGTCGTACGCCGGCTCGTCCGGCGGCAGCGCGTGCCGGCCCGTCTTCGGCTCGGCGCCGATCAGCCGCCGGAACACGCCCATGACAGGGAGCGTACGGCTCCCGGTGCCGCCGGTGGGCCGGAACGCGGACGGACCCGGCCGTGCGGGCCGGGTCCGTCGCGTCGTGCGCCAGGCGCTACGGGAGCGTCAGGCTGGGCTTGACGACGTCGGCCAGCGCTCGCTGGCCGGCGGCCGTCGGGTGGGGCAGGCAGTTCGGGCTGAACGTGATCTGGTACCAGAGCTTCGAGGTCACCTGCGTGTTGTCGCCCGGCTGCTGCGGGTAGTCGCAGTGCCCGCCCATGGACCGGGACGTGTAGCTCTGGTGGTTGTTCGTGAGGAAGTTGTCGTACGTGATCGTGAACTCCGGACCGAACACGTACGTGCTCGCCGCCGACCCGCCACGGACCTGCGCGCACATGTCGTGCCCGGAGAACGTGGGGATGGTGCTGACGAACGTGGCGCCGTACTGCGCCGCCTTCGCCGACAGCGCGCCGTTGAGCGCGTTCAGGACGTTCACCGCGTAGGTGTACGCCTCGGCCTGCACGGCGAGGGACTTCGTCATGTAGTCCTGCGAGTGGTGGTCACGCCCGGCGTAGTCGAGGTCGCGGGCGTCGAGCGCCGGGAACCACATGTCGCAGGCGTAGTACCACTGCGAGGCCGAGGGCGCCGCCGGGAACGGGTTGTAGTACCCGACCACGGTGACGAACGGCCCGGGGTTGGTGGCCGTGCGCCACTTCCCCTTCACCGCGTTGAACAGCATGTCCAGGTTGTTCTTGTACGCGTTGATCTTCGTGTCCAGCGCGGTCCCCTCGCACTGCGCCTTGTCGGCGTTGTTCTTGATGAACCCCTCGACGCACCTCGAGAACTCGATGTCGTTCGCGCCGACGCCGATCACGACGTTGGTGGGCGTACCCGCCACGGCGGGGAGCTGGTCACCCATGATCGTCTTGGTGCAGGACGCCGGCGTGTTCGGGTCGCCGCCGACGGTGGTGCTCGAGATGCACGAGCCGCTGCGCGCGTAGTTGGCGACGTTGAGGTGCAGGTCGTTCCCCGCGAGCTGGCTGTAGGCGCCGGCCGGGTTGTTCGGGAACCCGTTCGGGTTGGCGCCGACGCCGTGGCCGGCGACCACCGAGTCCCCGATCGCCAGCAGCATCCCCTCCATGACCTGGAGCGAGAGCGTCCCGGTCGCGGCGTTGAAGCCGGCGACCTGGATGCTGTAGGTCACGCCCGGCTGGGCGTCCCAGGAGATCTCCGACTGGTGCGTCCCGCGCGCCTCGTCGTTGCAGCCCCGCTGCGTGACGGCGGACACCGGCGAGCCGGTGTAGACGGCGAGCGTGGTGTCGAAGTCGTTCGGCGAACCGAACGTGTTCGCGAAGACCCGGCGCGCCGGCGACGACGCCGGGCGCGTGTAGCGGAACCACACGGTCTTCGTCGCGTTGTAGCCGCAGGTCGGCTCGCCCGGCTCCTGCGTCGCGCCGGTGGTCGCCTGCGACGCCGAGTACGGCAGCGTCGTGATCGCAGTGGCGGCGCTGAAGTAGTCGTTCGCCGGGCCGTTCGACGCCGTGACCTGGGTCAGCGCGTCACCCGTGGCGCCGTTCACGCCGCCGACCTGGATCCAGTACGTCGTCCCGGCCGTCGCCTGGAACGCCGCCTCGCTCTGCGACGAGCCCGCGGCGTCGTCGTTGCAGGTGACCTGGACGAGCGTCGCGAGCGACGAGCCGGTGTAGACGCCGACGACGGTGTTGAAGGTCGAGCCGACCGTGCTCACGCGGATGCCGCTGCTGTTGGGCGCCGGCAGCCGGTACCAGACGGTGTTGGTGATCGGCGTCGTGCCGCACTGGCCCGGCTCGCCGGTCTCCTTCGTCGCCCCCGCGGTGTTCGCGCTCATCGGTCCCGACGGGAGCGTCTGGACGGTCGTGGCGTTGGCGAAGTTGTCGTTCGCCGGCGCGGTGGGCGGCGTCGACCCGCCGCCGGCGACCGTCTCCACCCAGTCGACGTGCGCGTCGAGCCAGGTGCCGCCCGCCGGGTGCCACACGATGCTGAACGCGCCCGACGGCACGGACACCGCCGGGAACGTCGCGAGCCGGAAGTCGTCCGGGCTCGCGCCGCCGACGCTGCACGACTGGGCGGTGCGGGCGTACTCGGTGCTGCCCTGCGTGATCGCGAACGTGCCGCAGATCTGGCCGGCCTGGCCGCCGCCGAACCATCGCACCTGCTTCGGCGTGTGCGCCGCCGACGACGAGAACGACACGTAGCAGCCGTCGCCGTTCATGAACAGCACCGTCTCGCCGGTGCCCGTCCCGTGCGTGAACTCGCTCTGCGAGCCGTCACCGCACGGCGGCCCGAACGTGCCGTTCTCCGCCTCGTAGCGGGTGGTGGAGCTCACCGGCGTGTACTCGACCCAGTCGACGTGCGCGTCGTACCAGGTCCCCCCTTGCGGGTGCCACACGATCTTGAACGAGCCCGCCGGCACCTGGGTGCCGCTGGCGAACGTCGCGAGCTGGAAGTCGTCCGGTGTGGCGCCGCCGACGCTGCACGACGTGGCCGTGCGCGCAACCTCGCCGGAGGCGGTCTCGACCCCGAACGTGCCGCAGATCTGCTGCGCCGCACCGCCCGCGTACCACCGGACGCGTTCGATCGTGGTGGTCGAGCTCGTGCTGAACGACACGTAGCAGCCGTCGCCGTTCATGAACAGGACGGTCTCCCCCGTCGCCGTGGCGTGCGTGCTCTCCGGCTGGCTGCCGTCACCGCATGCCGGGCCGAACGAGCCGTTCTCCGCCTGCGTCCGCGTCGACGCCGACGCCACCCCCGGTAGCAGTACGGCCATCCCCAACGCGGTGCTCGCACACGCGAGCGCCGACACCATTCGTCGCCTGGTCGCTCTCATCGCGTCCCCTCCCCTCTGACCGCGGACGCGGACGCGTCCGCATCCGGGAGTACGCGCTCGGGCGCCCGATCCTTCGACGGCGACCGCGAGGGGTGACGCGGCGCTGGCGTTGCTCCCATAATCGGGCGCACCGGCGCGTACCGGGAGCACCCGGCGCCGCGGCACCTCCACCCCCGCCCCGAGAGGAAGCCACCATGCGCACGCTGCGCCTCACCCGCGAGCAGCTCACCGAGCTCACCGCCACCGAGCTGATCGAGGTCCGCGGCGGCACCACGCCGTTCGTGACCGACGGGCACCACTGCTTCGGCTCCACGCTCTGCATCGCCACCGTCACCTGTCGCTGACCGAGGAGGACCCATGCACCCCCTGCTCGCCGTTCCCGGCCGGACCCTCACCCTGCGCCGCGAGACGCTCGCGCCGCTGACCACCGACCAGCTCGCGGAGGTCGCCGGCGCCGCCGCGGCCACCGGCGGCTGCCCGTTCACGTTCCACGTCCGCGACTGCCTGTCGCTCGACGGGTGCATCGAGACGCGCTGACGCTCGTTGACCCGGTACGCCCCACCCAACCGATTGGAGATCGCCCCCGTGCGAAGGACCCTGAACCTGCGCCGCGAGACGCTCGCGCCGCTCACCACCGACGAGCTCGCCGAGATCGCCGGCGCGGCCGTCGACGCCACCGGCGGCTGCCCGGAGACGTTCTACGTCCTCCGGTGCCTGTCGCTCCCGGCGTGCGGGGTGACCGCGTGACCCGCCGCCTCTCGCTCTCCCGCGAGACGCTCGCCGAGCTGACGGCCGAGGAGCTCGCCGACGTCAACGGCGCGCAGCAGCTCTCCGGGACGTGCCTGACGTTCCTGACCTGCAACCCGACCTGCTGGACCGAGTAGCACCCGTTCGCGAACGACGGCGCCGCCGGTGGTCACTGGACCTCCGGCGGCGCCGTCGTGTTGCGGGTCGATGTCAGGCCGCGATGTACCGCCGGACGTCCACGACCACACCGGCATCGACCGCATCTCGTACAAGCCGGAGCAGGTGACGCGTGACGTCCTCGCTGAAGTAACGCTCGCCGCAGTTGTCACAGATCTCGGCGGGCACCCCCTGGACCACGAGCGTGGCGCCGGAGCGCGAGAGCACCTTGTCGGCCGTGCCCGCGACCAGCGTGCCGTTACGGCACAGGACACACATCATCACGACGTCCTGACGCGGAAGGCAGAGTCCCACCGGAGCGGGCTCGGCTCGTAGACAGTGACCACCACCGTAGTGTCTTCCTGCGACTCGCTCACGACCACATGCAGCGGTCGAGCGGCGCTCGTGCGACCGAGCACGAGGCGACCGCCATCGTTGTACTCCTCGATCGTCTCGCCGTTCGCGATCACGTTCACGACGTCGATCGGCTGGATGTCCCAGTCGAGCATGCGATCAACCGCGTGCTCGGTGAACCGGAGTGCGATCACCGCCTCCTTCGAGGTGGGGCAGTCGGAACTCAGGCGGTGCCGGAGGCTCGATTGTCTTTCTCGGGCGACCTGGTGACGCGGTGACACGCCGCGACACGCCAGCGATTGACATGTACTCAAGTTGACGCTTGATAAAGCGACTGCTTGACTAGCCGCCATGACGACCCTGCTCGACGACCAGCGGCTCGACGCCGTCTTCACCGCCCTCAGCGACCGCACCAGGCGCGACATCCTGGCCCGGCTGAGCGCGGGCGAGGCGACGGTGACCGAGCTCGCGGAGCCGTACGCCATGAGCCTTCAGGCGGTGTCGCAGCACCTCGCGGTGCTCGAACGCTGCGGCCTGATCAGCCGGGAACGCCACCGCCAGACCCGGCCGTGCCGGCTGGACCCGGCGGCGTTGGACGAGGCGGTGTCGTGGATCGAACGCAGCCGGCTCACCTGGTCCGAACGCATGGACCGGCTGGAGGCGCACCTCGCCCGCCGGCAGGAGGCGGAGACCCCGTGACCGACGACGAGCTGGTCTACCGGCGCGAGCTGCCGGCGCCGCGCGAGCTGGTGTGGCGCTGCCTCACCGACCCCGCCGAGCTGGCCTGCTTCTGGGGCCCGGCCGGGATGTCGACGCCGCTCGACGGCATCGTGGTCGAGCTCCGCCCGGGCGGCCGGTTCGAGACGCTGATGGTGGGCGAGCACGGCAGCCACCGCATGGTGGCGACGTTCACGGAGGTGGCACCGCCGGAGCGGCTGGCCTGGGTGGAGCAGGCGAGCGGCATGCACACCACGAGCACGTTGCACGACCTCGGCGACGGTCGCACGGAGGTCGTCATCCACCAGCGGCACGTGCCGGAGCCGATGCGCGCGCCCGAGGCCCGGGCCGGCTTCCTCACCTCGCTCGACAAGCTCGAACGCCACCTCGCCTCGCTCGGACAGGGAGAACGCTCATGACCGACCTCCAGGCGCTGGCGGCGGCGACGTTGGACGGGCTCGCCGCCGTGCTCGCCGCCGGCCCGGAGGCGACGTGGGACGCCCCGTCGCTGTGCGCGGGCTGGCTCGTCCGCCACGTCGTCGCGCACGTGACGATGCCGGCGCGGCTGACGCCGGAGACGTTCGGGGCGGAGCTGGCGGCGGCCGGCGGTGACTTCGGCGTGCTCTCCGACACGGTGGCCGCGCGCGACGCCGCCCTGCCGGTGGCGGACCTGCTGGATCAGCTCCGTTCGCCGGGGCTGCACGCGTGGCAGCCGCCCGGCGGCGGCGCGGCCGGTGCCCTGAGCCACGCCGTCATCCACTCCCTCGACGTGACGGTCGCGCTCGGCCGGCCCGCGGTGGCGCCGCCGGCGGGCGTGACGGCGGTCCTCGACGGGCTCACCGCGTCGAACGGCGAGTGGTTCGGCGTCGACCTCGACGGCGTCCGCCTGGAGGCCACCGACGCCGCCTGGACCTCGGGCTCCGGGACAACGCTGCGCGCGGACGGCGGCTCGCTCGTCGCGCTGCTGAGCGGCCGCACGCTCCCCGACGGCCGCGCCCTGCCCCGCCGCTGACCGGGCGGCCGCAAGCCGGGTCTGGCCCGTTGCGGCGGGGTATGGCACCGTCGTACGTCCACCCCTCACCCCTTTCGGGAGCAACCCATGCGACGGACCCTCACCCTGCGCCGCGAGACGCTGGCCGCGCTGACCACGAACGAGCTCACGTCCGTCGCCGGCGGCGACGCGACCGGCGGCTGCCCCCGGACCCTGCACGTCGCCGAGTGCCTGTCGTTCTACGAGTACTGCGGGACCGGGCCGGAGACCACCGTCTGCTGACGGCCGCCGCGGCTCACGTGCGGCACGATGGGCGGGTGGACCTGCCTGTCATGCCGCCCGTGAAGCCGATGCTCGCCAAGGCGACCAAGACCCTCCCCCGCCAGTCCGACCACCCGGCCGGGTTCCTGTACGAGCCGAAGTGGGACGGGTTCCGCTGCGTGGTGTTCCGCGACGGCGACGACGTGGAGCTCGGCTCGCGCAACGAGCGGCCGTTGACCCGCTACTTCCCCGAGGTCGTGGCGGCGGTGAAGGAGCACCTGCCCGAACGCTGCGTGGTCGACGGCGAGGTCGTCATCGCGGCGGCGAAGGGGCTGGACTTCGAGGCGTTGCAGCAACGCATCCACCCGGCCGACTCGCGCGTGCGGCGGCTGGCGGCGGAGACGCCGGCGAGCTTCGTGGCGTTCGACCTGCTGGCGCTCGGCGACGAGGACCTGCGGGTGACGCCGCTGGGCGAACGCCGCCGGCGGCTGGAGGAGGCGCTGCGCGACGCGGGCGCGCCGGTGCACCTGACGCCGGTGACGCGCGACGAGGCGACGGCGGCGGGCTGGTTCGAACGGTTCGAGGGCGCCGGCCTGGACGGCGTGGTCGCGAAGCCGCTGGACCTGGCCTACCGCGAGGACCAGCGCGTGATGCTGAAGGTGAAGCACTCGCGGACCGCCGACGTGGTGCTGGCCGGCTTCCGGTGGCACAAGACCGGGCCGATCGTGGGGTCGTTGCTGCTCGGCATCTACGACGACACCGGCCACCTCCAGCACGTGGGGGTGGCGGCGTCGTTCACGATGGCGCGGCGCCAGGAGCTGGTGGACGAGCTGGCCCCGTTGCGGGAGAACGCGCTGGAGGGCCACCCGTGGCGCTCCTGGGCGGAGGCGAAGGACGAGTCGGGGCGGATGCCCGGCGCCGTGAGCCGCTGGAACGCGAAGAAGGACCTGTCGTGGGAGCCGTTGCGCCCGGAGCGGGTGCTGGAGGTCACCTACGAGCACATGGAGGGCAACCGGTTCCGGCACACCGCCCACTTCCTGCGGTGGCGGCCGGACAAGGAGCCGCACCAGTGCACGTACGACCAGCTCGAGGTCGTGGCGCCGTACGAGCTGAGCGCGATCTTCGGCAGCTAGCCGGCTACTGCTTGACGGCGCAGGTGCCGGTCACGTACCCGGTCGCCGTGGCGGTCAGCGTGACGTTGCCGGAGCCGCTGGCGGTGTACGTGAACGTCCCGGTGTCCTTGGCGCCGTTGTTCGCGAACGACACCGACGTGGGGTTGAAGGAACCCTTGTTCGTCGGGCCGAGCGCGACGGTCGGGGCGCCGCTGAACGTCGCGGTGTTGCCGTAGTCGTCGAGGTCGCGGCTGATCTTGCCGGTCAGCGTCGTGATCGCGGTCGTCGAGCCGCAGGCCGACGAGGTGCCGTTGAACCGCAGGGCGGCGCCGGCCGCGTTGACGGTGAACGACGCGGAGCCGGTGCGGGCGCCCTCGGTCGCGGTCAGCGTGTTCGCGCCGGCGTCGTAGGCGGTGACGTTGAGGGCGGTGGTGCTGACGCCGCTGCTGAACGACACGGACGTCGCCGGGTAGGCCGGCGCGGTGCCGTCGGGGCTCGTGGGCAGGCCGCTCCAGGCGAAGGTCTTGGCGCTGCCGCCCGAGCCGGTGTACGCGGTGTCGGTGACGAGGGAGCCGTTGCTCCACTTCTGCGCGGTGACCTTGATGCCGAACGCCGTGCCGGCGGTCTGGGTGCCGATCGTGCCGCCCGCGGCGGTCGTCAGCGTGAGCACGTCGGGGGTCGCGGCGGAGGAGAACGTCGTCGCGGGCGACACCCAGGTGGAGCCGGAGAGCGTGGCGCGCAGCGAGTACGTGTTGGCGACGCCGGGCAGCGCGGCGGTGTCGGAGCAGCTCGCGGTCGTGACGGTGCAGGCGACGTGGCCGTCGACGGTGTTCGTGACGGCGTAGATCGCGCCCGGCACCTGCGACGACGGGAGCGTCCAGGCGAGGTTGACCTGCGTGGAGGAGACGACGGTCGCGGACGGCGCGGTCGCACTGGCGAGGGTGCGCGCGGTGGCGGTGCCGTTGGAGGTGGTCGACGTGAGCGCGTAGTACGCGACGGCGGCGGTGGCGACTCCGGTCACGGCGACGACCGCCGTCGTGACGACGGCGGCGCGGCTCTTGATGCGGCTCACAGCTGGCCCGTCACCTTCAGGGGGATCGTGAACGACGCGCCCTGGCAGCCGCTGTCGGCCGTCAGGCCCATCGTCACGGCGCCGGTCAGGGTGAGCGTCACGGTGGAGCCGGCCCCGACGGTGGCGGGCAGCCCGGTGGGGGCGCTCGCGACGCTGAGGCCGGTGGTGGTGCAGGTGCC
Organism: Mycobacteriales bacterium; assembly: GCA_035714365.1. Classification (GTDB taxonomy): domain Bacteria; phylum Actinomycetota; class Actinomycetes; order BP-191; family BP-191; genus BP-191. The sequence continues at coordinate 19,683 of DASTMB010000050.1, forward strand.
CGAGGCGCCGCTGACGGTGACCGTGCCGGCGCTCGCGAGCGACTGGACGGCGATCGGGCGGGTGTTCGGGTTGGCGACGGTGACCGTCATGGTGGCGCCGGGGCCGCCCGGGTACAGGCCGGTCGAGACGGTGCCGGTGACGGTGAACGTCGGGGCGGTGACGTTGGCCGCCCCCGCGGAGCCGGTGCCGGTCGGCGCGATGACGCTCCGGTAGTAGCCGGTCGCCACACCCGCGAGGGTGACGGTGACGACGGCGGTGCCGATGAGCGGGACCGCGACGCGGCGGGCGGTGGCGTTCATTCGCCCGCTCGCACGGCTCGGCCGGAGAATGTCAGGGGGAACGTCGCGCCCGCGCAGCCGCTCTGGTCCGTCGTGAGCGAGTCGGCCAGCTCGGCCGGGAGCTGCACGGTGATCGTGGCGTTGGCGGGGGCGAGGACGTGCGGCAGGCCGGCGGCGAACGCGTAGCGGCCGACCTCCAGCGAGCTCGCGGGGCACGGCGAGCGGTCCGCGGCACCGACGGCGGTGTCCAGGCTGAGCACCTGGATCGGCCACGGGTTGGGGTTGCGGACGGAGAGGGACATCGTGCGGGTCGTACCCGGCGTGAGGCCGGTGACGCCGCCGGAGATGAAGAACACGCCGGTCTTGGGGCCGTCGTCCGGGCCGACGGTCCCGGTGCCGGAGCCGGTCGAGCCGGTGCCGGGGGTCCCGGAGCCGGTCGAGCCGTCGCCGCCCGTGGGGCCGTTGCCGGAGGTGGCGCTCGCGGCGGGGCCGGGCGTGGACGTCGCGGTGGGCGACGCCGTGGGTGCGGCGGTGGCGGTGGGCGCCGGCGTCTCGCCGACGACCGTGCCGGTGCCGTCTCCCCCGTCCGCGACGGGGCCGGCCTGGCGGCCGTCCCGCGTGGCGATGCCGTAGACGATGGCGCCGACGACCCCCACGGAGAGGAGGAGCAGCAGCGTCACCAGGCGGGTCCGCGTGATGTTCGTCATAGCCGCTCCTCCTCTCTCGGGGTCGTCTGTCTACGGGTTCAGGGGACTTAGCTGGCCGCGTACGTGACGGTCAGCGTGGCGCCGGCGCACGAGGTCTGGTCGACGGAGGCGCTGTCGGCCATGGACACCGGGACGCTGACGGTCGTGCTGGCACCGGCGGCGAGGATGCCGGCGCCGAGCGGCGCGGAGCCGGAGAGCAGCGCGACGGTGTTGTCGGCGCAGCCGGCCGGGCCGGAGACGGCCGAGACCGAGATGGTCTTGCCGGCGTAGTTGACCGCGTACGGGTTCGGGTTCGTGAACGTCACGGTCGTGCTCTTGGCGGTGCCGCCCGGCACGAGGCCGGTGATCGACGACGCGGCGAACGTGATCGACGCCGAGTTGTTCGCGGCGGCGGCGGCGGAGCCGGTGCCGGACGCGGCGACGTCGGTGAGGTAGTACGCGTAGGCGATGCCGCCGGCGGTGACGACAGCGGTCGCGGTGGCCACGACGGCCAGGGAACGCTTGCTGAAGACGCGCATGGTGAGCTCCTGCATCCGTAGACGACGGTGGGTGCCCGCCGTGGTGACGGGCCCGGTTCGCCGACGGGTGGCGGGGACCCGATCGTGTCCCTGCCCGAGGTCGCCACCGGGGTGTTCCTGGCCAAGGCCCGGCGCTTGTTCCGTCGTGCTGGGGAGGACTCTGCCGTGCGGGCAGGCGCACCGGTATCGGCAGATCGTCCGGAACTCCGCCGACGACCGGTCGGCGCGCATGGCCCGATAGGGCTAGAACGCCGTGGTCCCGGCGAACCCCCGCGAACCCGGGCATAACGGCGCCCGGCTGCGCCCGGAGGCGGGCGTTCAGTCGGCCGAGTAGACCAGCCCGTAGGCGGCGCCGGCGCAGCCGGGCGGCAGGTCGCCGGCGAGGGCGACGGGGACGGTCACGGTGGCGGTGCCGCCGGCCGGGACGGCGAGGGCGCCGCGCCACTCCCCCACGCGCAGGCTCGTCGCGGCGCAGCGGGCGGGGCCGTCGACGGTGCCGGTGGGCGTCGCGCGGACGTGCGAGACGTGGGCGGCGACGTCGCCGCGGTTGTGCAGGGTGAGCGTCAGCGGGCGGCTCGGCGCGCCCGCGACGACGCCGGAGACGTCGCCGTCGATGTGCAGCACCGCCCGCGCGCCGGTCGGCTGGACGGCCAGCGCGACGTCCTGCGCGCCGAACCCCAGCGCCGCCGCGACACCCACGCCGGCCCCGATCGCGGCCGTTCGCACGACCGCCGCGGCCACCAGCCGCGCCCCGTTCCCCAGTAGCGTCCCCACGCCTAGAAGATCGGGTCCGGCGGCAGCCGTGCTGGCCACTCCTCCGGGCGAGCCGTACGTCCCTGTCCCGTTGGGGCCGAAGGTCCCGGATCAGGACATCGGGACCAGAACGGCGAGCTGCCGCGACTGGGCGAGCAGCGTGCCGTCGGCGGCGTACATCTCGCCGTCCTCCTCGACGTAGCCGTCGGCGGCGACGGTGGAGCGGAACGCCGCGAGGCACCAGCCGTCGCCCGGCGGCGCGGTGGCCGGGCCGCGGAAGTGGACGGTGAGGTCGACGGTGACGGCCGCGAGCGGGGTGGTGGCCTTCGCGAACACCGCGGGCACGACCGCGTCGCTCACGGTCGCGAGCAGGACCGGGTCGTACGGCTCCGGGTCGGCGAGGCGCAGCCACGCCGCGGCCTCGGCGCGCTCGGCGCCCTCGAAGAGGCGTTCGGTGGTGAGCGGGCGGTACTCGAACTGCCGGGCGATCGGCGGCCGCAGGTGGTCCGGCCACGCCGACGGCGGCGTCTCGTCCGGCCCGGCCGGGTACGGCGGAGTCGCGTCGTGGAACGACGGCGTCCCCTCGCGCGGCCTCGCGAACGCCGCCAGCGCGGTCGCGACGTGCGTGTCCTCCTGGTACAGGTCGGCGGCGAGCGTCGTGACCGAACGCCCCGCCCGCACGACCCGCGTCGTCACCCGCGCGGGCGCGCTCGCGGCGGGGCGGAGGTAGTGGACGGTGAGCGAGCGCGCGGCGCGGCCGGGGTCGTCGACCTCGGCGGTCATCGCGCGGAGGACGAGCGAGGCGATGTACCCGCCGTTGGGGCCGGTGTAGACCCACCAGTCGGGGCTGACGGCCGTGTCGTACGCGCCGCCGCCGAGCGGGGTGACTGCGGTGTCGGCGGCGAACTTCGTCACTCCGCCGCCTTCCGGTCGCGGTCGCGGCTCGGCTGCACCCGCTTCGGCTCGCCGGCCATCTTCGGGAACTGCGGCGGGTACGGCGCGTCCCCCTCGCCGTGGCGCTCGTACAGGTCGAGCAGCGGCGTGAGGTCCATCGCGTGCCGGTCGATGTCCGCGTGCAGGTCGCCCTTCTCCGCGAACCGCGCGGGCATCGTGGCGATGGTGAAGTCGGCGTTGGTGGCGTCCTCGACCTCGTCCCAGGTCAACGGCGCCGACACCTGCGCGTCCGGCCGCGCGCGGACGCTGTACGCGCTGGCGATGGTCTGGTCGCGGGCCATCCGGTTGAAGTCGAGGAACACCCGCTCGCCGCGCTCCTCCTTCCACCACTTCGCGGTGGCCAGGTCGGGACGGCGGCGTTCGACCTCGCGGGCGACGGCGATCGCGGCGTGCCGGCAGTCGAGGAACGTCCACCGCGGCTGGATGCGCACGTAGACGTGCAGCCCCTTGGAGCCGGTGGTCTTCGGCCAGGACGTCAGGCCGAGCTCGTCCAGCAGCGCGTGCACCTCGCGCGCCGTCTCCCGCACCATCTCGAACGTCGCGCCCGGCATCGGGTCGAGGTCGATGCGCAGCTCGTCCGGGTGCTCGGTGTCGTGGCGGCGGCTCGGCCACGGGTGGAAGTCGAGGGTGCCGAGGTTGGCCGCCCAGGCGACGTGCGCGACGTCGACCGGGCAGAGCTCGTGCGCGTCGCGGCCACTGGGGAACTCCACCCGCGCCGTCTCCACCCACGGCGGCCGGTGCTCGGGCGCGCGCTTCTGGTAGATCGCCTCGCCCTCCGCGCCGTCGGGGTGGCGCTTGAGGACGGTGGGGCGTTCGTAGAGGGCGTTGACGATGCCGGGGCCGACCGCGAGGTAGTACCGGACGAGGTCCATCTTCGTCTCGCCGCGGGTGGCGAAGTAGACCTTGTCCGGGTTGGTGACCTTGACGGTGCGGACGCCGGACGGCGTCTCGACCTCGAGCTCGACGAACGGCGACGGCATCGGGCGGCCGCTACTTGCTCGGCTGCGGGAGCGCGCAGGTGATCTTCGGGTTGGCGCCCGCGTAGTTCAGCGGCCCGGCGAGCACCGTGACGACGGTGGTGCCGGTCTTCGCGCAGGTGTCCTGGCGGCCCTTGAAGTAGCCGCGCTGCCAGGCCGCGGCGGCGCCGATGGCCAGCCAGAGCACGAGGACGATCACGCCGAGCTTCAGGAACTTGAGGACGAACACACCCCGACGCTACCGGTTACGGCGCCGCGCCCGCGTCGCGGTCGGACTCGGCGACCGCGAGCAGGGCGACGTGGAGCGTCGGGTCGTCGCGCGGCAGAGCGGCGATCGCGCGCAGCGCCCGGTCGCGCGCCGCAGCGACGAGGTCCGGCCACGGCAGCCGCTCGTCCACCGCCGGCTCCTCCTCGACGCCACGCAGCCAGTACGCCGCGCCGTCCCGCACCTGCTGCGGAGTCACGTCGAGGACGGCGTACCCCGCCGCGGCGAACGCCTCGACCGCGGCCGGCGCGTCCCGGACCGGCCAGACGCGGCCCACGCGCGGCAGGTCGACGGCGGTCGCCGCCGCGGCCGGCGGCAGCACCTCCGGCCGCGCGCCGAGCGCGGTCAGCGCGGCGCGCAGCGCCACCGGGAGCAGGAACGTCAACGGCGTGCGCGCGGCCTTCGTCGCCGCCCACGCCCGTTCCAGCGCCGGCACCGCGGCCGTCACGCCGAGCTCCGCGAGGGCGTTCGCCGCCCAGGTGCGGACCCTGTCGTCGGGGCTGTCGAGCAGCGCGGCCAGCGCGCCGCCCGCGGCCGGGTCGCCGATCGCGACCAGCGCGTCGACCGCGTGCAGCTGCGCCTTGGGCGTGAGGCCGGGGAGGGCACGGGTCAGGGCCGGGACGGCGGCGGCGCCGAGCGCGGTCAGCGCGGCCTCCGCCTCGCAGCAGGCGCCCCCGGTCGCGTCGAGCCGCGCGACCAGCGCGGCGACGTCCCCGGTCACCCGGTCGGCGTCGCGGTCACGACGACGGGCGGCGGGTGCCTCGGCTCGTGGCGGATCGCGCGGCCGAGCAGGTTGAGCAGCGTGAACACCACGACGGTCGCCGCGACGACGGCGAGCCCGGCGTTGCGGCCGTTGTAGACGCGGTCGGCCACTACGGCAGGTCGGCGACGATCTCGCCGAGCGGGCGGCGGACGCCGGTGAAGAACGGGATCTCCTCGCGGGTGTGCCGCCGCGCCTCGGCGCCGCGCAGGTGCCGCATCAGGTCGACCAGCCGGTGCAGCTCGTCCGCCTCGAACGCGAGCAGCCACTCGTAGTCGTTGAGGGCGAAGCAGGCGACGGTGTTGGACCGCACGTCGGGGTACTCGCGGGCCATCCTGCCGTGCGCGGCGAGCATGTCGCGGCGCTCCTCCGGGTCGAGCAGGTACCACTCCAGCGACCGGACGAACGGGTAGACGCAGACGTACCGCTTGGGGTCCTCGCGCTTCACGTACGCGGGGATGTGGCTCTTGTTGAACTCCGCCGGGCGGTGCAGGCCGACGACGCTCCACACCGGTTCGAGGTCGCGGCCGAGCGCGGTCTGCCGGAACCGCGTGTACGCGCTCTGCAGCACGTCCGGGTCGGGGCAGGTCCACCAGACGAGCAGGTCGGCGTCGGCGCGGTAGCCGGAGAGCGCGTACGTGCCGCGCGTGTAGACGTCCTTCGCGGCCAGCTCCTCGAACAGCGCGTCGACCTCGGCGCTGTCGCGGCTGCCGCCCGGCTCGGCGCGGAAGACCGAGTACATCGTGTAGAGCAGCTCGTCGTTCAGCTCGCGCGCGGTCTTCTCCTCGGTCATGCCCCCATCATCCCCGAGCCGCGACGTGCGCCGCCACGCGCGCCCCGGCCGCCTCGCCGGACCGCACGCAGGCGGCGATGCCGACGCCCCGGTACGCCGCCCCGGCGACGGCGAGGCCCGGGTGCGCGGCGACCGCCGCCTCGATCGCGTCGACGCGGCCGAGGTGGCCGAGCGCGTACTGCGGCAGCGCGTCGTCCCACCGCGCGACGAACGCGTCGACCGGCCGCCGCTGGGCTTTGAGCAACGGCGCCAGCTCGGCGTGGACGCTCGCGACGAGGCGGTCGTCGTCGGGGTCCGGCGGCTCGCCGGCCCGGCCGACCGAGGCGCGGATGGGGACGGTGCCGGCGCCCGCGGCCGACGGCCACTTCTGCCCGTAGAACGTCACCGCCTTCACCGTGCGCGCGCCCGCCGGGACGAGCACGCCGGAGCCGGGCGGCAGAGTCACCGCGCCCTCCGGGTAGGCGAGGCCCACGAGCGCGACGGACGCGTACGCGAGCTCGCGCAACGGCGGCGCCGCGGCCGGCGCGACCAGCTCCAGCAGCCGCGCGGCGGCGCGGCCGGGGGCCGCGACGACGACGCCGTCGGCGACGAGCGCGCGGCCGCCGGCGAGGGTGACGCGGAACGCGCCGGAGAGGCGTTCGACGGTGGCGGCGCGGGTGCGCAGCAGCACCTCGGCCCCGCACCGTTCGGCGAGGGCGTCGACGAGCGTCGACAGCCCGCCGGCGACGGAGTGGAACACCGGCCCCGGCGCGGCGGGCGGCCGGGCGCGGCCGGCGCGGACCAGGCTGCGGTGCGACCGGGCCAGCGCGGCGAGGTCGGGCGCGGCGGCGTCGAGGTCGAGGCCGTCCGCGCTGCCGGCGTAGACGCCGCCGAGCAGCGGGTCGACAAGACGGTCCACGACCTGCCGGCCGAGGCGACGCGCGACGAGGTCGCTGACGGTGCTGTCGCCGTTGAGCGGCGCGCCGGGCAGCCACGGCTCCACGGCCGCGCGGAGCAGCCCGGACGCCGTGAGCACCCGGCTGCGCGCGAGC
>DASTMB010000051.1 GCA_035714365.1 Mycobacteriales bacterium
GACGGCCTCGACGGTCACGCCCCCTCCGAAGATCCTCACGCCGCCCGAGGAGCCCGGCAGGTACGCGACCGTGTCCCCGGACGAGGCCTCGACATGACCGTCGGCGCCCGCGAACGTGTAGGTGTTGCCGCCATCGCCGCCCTCGACGTCGAGGACCGGCTTCGCCGTACCGCGTGGGACGCGCACCCGGTCCTCGCCGCCGCGCAGGTCCACCGACACCAGGCGGAAGCCCGGCGAGAACCCGCTGCCGAGCGGATAGGGCGTCCGGTCCACGTTCGAGAAGCCGTCGTCGATCACGCAGCGGGCGTGGTGCGGCGTCACGATCCGGCACGGCACTTCGCACGAGTAATAGCTGCCGTCGCACTCGCCCGGACTGGCCGGGCCTACGCCGCCGTCGTCGAGCGTCGCGACGGGGTCGAAGACGTCGATCACGCGCGGGTCGCCCGTGCCCTCCGAGGCGACGATCGTCAGGTCGTTCGACTCGGTCGCGGCGCTGGTGATCTGCACGCTGACGCCGCGCGCGTAGTAGCCGCCCCAGTTCACCGAGGTGGCGTCCGCGGCGGGTGCGCACACCGCCAGGGCGAGCGCACCCGCCGTCGCGATCCGAACGATCCGCCTGCCCCTCATGGCCCGCCTCCCCGTCATCCCCCGCCGGACGGCGGAGTTGTATCAGCTGCCTGGCGCGAAGACGCTAGTCCGCGAGGCGACCGAGAAGCGTGTCGACCGCCGCCTGCCCGGCGGCGAGCGCCGCCTCGGGATCGTCGGCCCGCGCGATCATCAGCGCCGCCTCGTTCACCGACGCGAGCACCATGTGCGCGAGCACGTCGGCCTGCTCGGCGGGCAGGCGGCCCGCGGCCGCTATCGCGTGGAGGTTCGCGCGCAGGCGGCCGAGCGTGTGCCGCTCGTCGAGCTCGCGCCAGCGCGTCCAGCCGACGACCCCGGGCGGGTCGACCAGCGCGATCCGCTGCACGGCCGGGTCGAGCGCCATGCGCAGCCACGCCGAGCAGCCCGCGCGCAGGCCCTCGACCGGGTCGGTCGCGCCGCGCGCCGCCTCGGCGGCGGTGTCGGCGATCTCGGCCACGAGGCGGTCGAGGACCGCGTCGAAGAGCGCCTCCTTCGTGTCGAAGTGGTGGTACAGCGCGCCGCGGGCGACGCCCGCCGCCGCGAGGATCGCCTCGATCGAGGTCGCCTCGTAGCCGCGCTCGCCGAACAGGCGGCGGCCGGCCGCGATCAGGCGCTCGCGGGTCTCGCGGCCCCGCTCCACGCGGCGGTCGACCGAGCCGCGGCTCGCTTCGCGGTCCTCCACCCCACGAGAGTAAACCGACCGTCGGTCTGGTAGTTTGCAGACTGATGGTCGGTTTTGTCGACGCCGGTGACCTGCGGCTCGCCTACCGCGAGCTGGGCGACGGCCCGCCGTTGCTGTTGCTGCACGGCTGGCCCACGTCGTCGTACCTCTGGCGCGACGTGATGCCGCCGATCGCGGCGGCCGGCTGCCGCGCGATCGCGCTCGACCTGCCGGGCTACGGCGCCTCGTCGAAGCCGCCGGACGCGCCCTACGGCTTCGCCATGTACGACGCGGCGCTCGACGGCTTCCTCGACCGCCTCGGCATCGAGACCACCGCGCTGGCCGTGCATGACGTGGGCGGCCCGATCGGCCTGCACTGGGCCGTCGGGCGGCCGGAGCGCGTGACGCGGCTCGCGCTGCTCAACACGCTCGTCTACCCCGAGTTCGACGCGATGGCCGTCAAGTTCGTGGAGACGCTGAGCACGCCGGGCCCGCGCGAGCAGCTCACCAGCCCGGCCGGCCTCGAGTTCTCGATGAAGTTCGGCCTGGCCGACGAGTCGAACCTCACCCCCGAGACGCTGGCCGCGGTCGTCGAGCCGTTCGGGACCGACGCCGACCGCGCCGCCCTCGCCGCCGCCGGAATCGGCCTCGAGCCCCAGGGGTTCGAGAGGATCGCCCGCCTGCTCCCCACCGCGCTGGCCGGCACGCCCGTCCGCATCGTCTACGGCGAGCAGGACCGGATTCTCCCGACGGTGGCCGACACGATGGCGCGCGTGAAGCGCGACCTCCCTCAGGCCGAGATCACGACCCTCCCCGGCGCCGGTCACTTCCTCCAGGAGGAGGCCGGCGCCGAGGTGGGCGAGCTGCTGGCGGACTTCCTCCGCGCTACCTGACGAACAGGATCTCGGAGTACTTCGGCAGCGGCCAGAGGTCGTCGGCCACGATCTTCTCGAGCTGGTCGGCCAGCTCGCGCACCCGCGCCAGCGCCGTGAGCTGGCTGTCGCGCGCGTACTCCGCGAGCTTCAG
>DASTMB010000052.1 GCA_035714365.1 Mycobacteriales bacterium
GGCGGCGCGGGGGCGGGGGGCGGCGCGGCCGGCGGCTCGGCGGCGGGCGCGGGGGGCGGCTCGGTGGCCGGGACGTCGGCGGTGACCGGTGCGGGGGCGGCGGGGGGCGCGCCGGCCGGCTCGGCGGGCGGCGCCGCGGCCTCGGGCACGGCGGGAGCCTCGGGCGCCGCCTCGGGCGCGGCGGGAGCCTCGGGCGCCGCCTCGGGCGCGGCGGCCGGCGGCTGCGGGGCGACGGGCGCGGCGGGCGGGGCCGCCACCCACGGCGCCCACGGCGCGGGCTGCCCGCCGGACGCGGGCGGCTCGGTGGCCGGGACGTCGCCGGTCACGGGCGTGGGCACGGTCGGGTCGTCGGACGGCACGGTCATCCTCGGGCTCGGCTACTGCAACGGAGCGAGCAGCAGCCCCAGCCAGGCCTGGTCGCCCATGACCTCCTGCTGTCCGCCCTCCCAGCCTACGGTGGCGAGCCGCCCGGTGCTGTCCACGGTGAGCGGGCCCGTGCCGGTGGCGAGCGCGCCGACGCCGAGCCCCTCGACCGGCTCCGACGACGTGACGGGCGCGGTCGCGCACATCTGCTTCTCGAACGTCGCGCCCGGCGCGTAGCAGGACGTGCGCTTGCCGCCCTCGGCGAGGTTGCACTGCTGCTTGACGTTCGCGGGGCCGGCGTTGCGCTCGCGCGGGAGCTTCTCGTCGTTGGCGTAGGTGCACGCGACCGGCTCGTCGTGGACGACCAGGCCGTTGTGGAGCTGGCCGTCGATGAGCGCGAGCGGGACGCGCTTCACGACCTCGGGCAGCGCGAGCATCGTCTCGCGGGTGCCGGCGAGGCGGGCTACGCCGATCCGGTTCAACGTCACCAGGTCGCCGACGAGCACGGCGATCGCCTGCTCGTTCGGCTCGATGAGGCCGTTCAGCTCCTGCGCGGCCTTGACGCCGTTGTCGAGCAGCCGGCGGATGTCGGGGTCGGACGTGCGGAGCTGGTCGGTGAGCAGCGCGAGCCCGTTGGCGAACGTGCGGAACTGCGCGCTGGTGTCCCGCGCGGTGTTCAGCACGGTGCGGCCCTCGTCGATGAGCCGGTACGTCTGCGGCAGCACCTGCTGCATGGCCAGCGTCAGGTCGTTGCCGGAGCGGATCAGCGTGTCGATCGACGGGCCGGTGCCGTCGAACGCGTCGCCGAGCTCGTCGACGAGCAGCGCGAGGTTCTGCTTGTCGATGCCGCTCACGAGCCGGTCCAGGTCGACCAGGACCTGCTGGATCTCGACCGGCAACGTCGTGTGCGCGCGGTCGATCCGCGAGCCGTTGACGAGCATCGGGCCGTCGGCGCGGGTGGGACGCAGGTCGACGTACTGCTCGCCGACGGCGGACTTGTTCGCGACGGTGGCGGTGGTGCCGTCGGCCGGGATGCGCTCGTCGCGGTCGATCTTGAGGTCGACGGTGACGCCGTCGTCGGTGAGGTGCAGGGCGCCGACGGTGCCGACGCGGACGCCGCGGTAGGTGACCTCGGCTCCGGTGAAGATGCCGCCGGACGCGGCGAAGTCGGCCTTGACCGTGTACGGCCGGCGCACGGCGTCGAGGCCGACGAGCGAGAACCCGGCGTAGAGGATGCCGAGCACGAAGATGCCCATGAACACGGCGAGCTGGATCTTCACGGTGCGGCGGATCACCGGACCACCCTCCCCATCAGCCAGTCCAGGCCGGCGCCCGCGTCCGGCAGCGGCGGGGCGGCCGGGGCGGCGGGCGTCCTCGCGGCGGTGGCGGGCTTGGCGCCCTTGGCCTTGGCGGCGTTCGCGACGGCCTTCGGCAGCGCGCCGGGCGGCAGCTTGCTCGGGTCCAGGAAGATCTCGACGTAGAGCTGGAGGTAGTCGCCGGGGATCGCGCGCGGCAGCAGCTTGGTCAGCAGCAGCACCTGGTCGAGCGCCTTGGCCAGGTCGCCGCGGGCGGCGACGACCTTGTCGAGGATCGGCGCGAGGAGCTGGAGGCTGCGCACCGTGTCGGCGCGGCTCGCCTCCACGACGCGGGTGCCGACCTGGCCGAGCCGGGCCAGGTGCTGGAGCAGCCGGGTGAGGTCGGCGCGCTGGTCGGCGAGGACGGTGAGCGCGGGGGTGAACGTGTCGAGCGCCTCGCCGATCGTCTGCCGCTGCTTCGCGAGGGTCGAGGTGAGCCGGTCCATCGCCTCGATCGCGCGGACGATGTCGGCCTTGCGCTGGTCGAGCGCGCCGACGAGCGCGGTGACGTTGCGGAACGCCGAGCGGACCGTCGCCTCCCGCCCGGACAGCGCCGCGGAGAGCTCGACCGAGATGGTCTGGAGGTTGCCGATGCCGCCGCCGTTGAGCAGCGCGGACATCGCGGTGAAGACCTCCTCGACCTCGGGCGTGCGCGCGGTGCGCGAGCCCTCGATCGTGTCGCCGTCGCGCAGCTCGCCCGACGGCGCCTCGTCGTCCGGCTGCTCCAGCGCGACGAACTTCTCGCCGAGCAGGCTGGTCTGGCGCAGGCGGGCGGTGGCGTTGCGCGGCAGGTGCGCGGTCTGCTTGAGCCGCAGCTGCACCCGCGCCTTGAACGTCACCGGGTCGAGGCTGATCTTCTCCACGTCGCCGACGCTGACGTCGTCGACCTTCACCGCGGCCTGCGGCACCAGGTCGAGCACGTCGTCGAAGACGGCGGTGACGCGGTAGGTCGGGCCCTTCGCGGAGCCGCCGGGCAGGTTGCTGCCGAGCAGGCCGTTGCAGGCGGTCGAGGCGACGAGGCCGAGGGCGGCGCCGAGCAGCGCGAGGCGGCGGGTCACGACGCGCTCCCGAACAGCCCGCGCAACGACAGCAGCGTCGCGATGCGGTCGCCCTCGCGGGAGCGGGCGGTGGTGCCAGGCCGGGCCGCCGCCTTCGCCGCCGCCGCGGACGCCTTCGCGGCGGGCGCGGACGTCGCCGCCGCGCCGCCGGGCGGCGGCGGGCAGGGGACGCCGAGGATCGGCGACACGATCTGGCAGAACAGGACGCTGTACGGGTCGCCCGTCTGGTGGTTGTCGTTGCGGATGTCGAGTGTGTGCGCCTGCGTGTTGACGGTGCCGGCGATGTTCGCGGTACCGAGCGGCAGCACGTCGAGCGCCTCGATCAGGCTCTCCTTGTGCTTGACGACGACCTGCGTCACCTGGGCCAGCGTCTGGATGTCGGAGCCGAGCTCGGCGCGGTGCTCGCGCACCAGCGACGCCACCTCGCCGAGCGCGATGGACAGGTTCTTCAACGCCTCCGCCAGCGCGACGCGCTCCCCCGCCAGGAACCGCGACGCCGTCGCGAGGTCGCCGGTCAGCGTGCGGATGCGGGAGTCGTTGCGGGCGAGGGTGTCGGTGAACGCCGCCAGGTTGGTGATGACGCCGGTGAGGTCGCCGCGGTTGTCCGACAGCGTCCGCACCGCCTTCGCCAGGCTGACGATGGTGTCGTTGAGATCCTTGCCGCCGCCGCGGCCGAGCGTGTGCGCGCCGACGTCGACCAGCCGGCCGAGGCTGCCGTTCTTGTCGGCGCCCTCGGGGCCGAGCGCGACGAGCAGCGAGTCGAGACTGCCGAGGATCTCGTCCAGCTCGACCGGCGTCATCGTGTGCTTCTGGTCGATGTCGGCGCCGTCGGCGATGGTCGGCTCCTGGCCGTCCCACACCGGCGTCAGCTCGACGTACCGGTCGCTCACCAGCGACGGCGGGATGATGACCGCCGTCGCGTCGGCCGGGATCGGCGTCGCGGTCCCGGCCGGCAGGTCCATGACGACCGTGACGGTCTCGCCCTCCGGCGTGATGGACCGGATGGTGCCGACGGGGACGCCGAGCACGCGCACGCTGGAGCCGGCGTAGAGGCCGACCGCGCGGGAGAAGTGCGCGGTGACCGTGATGCGGTCGCTCTCGCCCTTCGAGCGGAAGAACACCGTCAGCCCGCCGACGGCGACGATCATCGTGGCGAGGAACGCGATGGGGCGCTGCCAGCGGGACATCAGCAGGCCCCCAGCGCGCAGAGGATCTGGTCGGAGACGACGAGGTTCTCCGAGTAGACGTCCAGCCAGGTGCCGTTGCCGACGGCGTTGGTCGCGTACCGCGCGAACGGCCCGAGCGACGCGACGACCTTGTCCAGGTTGCCGAGGTTCGCCTTGAGCACGCCGATGACGCTGTGCAGGTTGTCGAGCAGCGGGTCGAGCTGCGCGCGGTTGTCGCGCACCAGCGACGTGAGCTGTGCCGCCAGCTTCGCGGTGTCGCTGAGCAGCGCGGCGATGGCCTGGCGGCGTTGCAGGATCACCTGCATCACCAGGTCGGCGTCGCCGATCAGCTTGGTCAGCTCGCTGTCCCGCGCGGCCAGCGCGGCGGTGACCCGCTTGGTGCCGGCGAGCAACTCGGCGAGCTGCGCGTCGCGGCTGGAGATCGTGCGCGACAGCGCGGAGAGGCCGTGCAGCGCCGACCGCGCGTTGCCGCGCGTGTCGCGGAACGTGTCCGCCAGCACGTCCAGCGCCTTCGCCAGCTGCTTGGTGTCGACCTCGTCGATCGTCGCGGACAGCTCGTTGAACGCCTCGAAGATCTGGAACGGCACGGTCGTGCGGTCCAGCGGGATCGTCGTGCCGCTGGCGAGGTGCCCGCTGCCGCCGGGGGTGAGCTCGAGGTACTTGGTGCCGAGCAGCGTCTTCAGCTTGATGGCCGCGCGGGTCTGGTCACCCAGGTCGACGCCCTCGTCCACGCGGAACGTCACGAGCACCTGCTTGTGCTCGACGTCGAGGGCGACGCCGGTGACGTTGCCGACGCGGACGCCGGCGACGCGGACCTCGTTGTCGCGCGCGATGCCGGCCGCCTGCGAGAACGCCGCCCGGTACGTCGTGTGCTTGGCCAGCCCGGGGATCGGCAGCTTGGTCAGGTTGAACGTGCCGAGCAGCAGCAGCGCGATGACGAGGATGCCGCCGATCGCGATCGGGATCGGGTTGCGCTCGCGGAAGGGCTTCATCGCATCAGCACCCCGGTTCCGGGGCCTGGTTGGGCGGGACCTGCTGCGGGCCGTTGCCGGTGTTGACCGACAGGGTGCAGACGTAGAGGTTCAGCCAGGAGCCGTACGACTGCGCCCGCATCAGCGCGGTCAGCGCGGCCGGGAGCTGCTTGAGCGCCTTGTCCACGACCGGCTTCTTCGCCTCGACGGTGTCGACGATCGTGTTGAGGTCGGCGATGTCCTTGTCGAGCGACGGCCGCGCCTGCTGGAGCAGCAGCGCGGTCGCGGCGGCGAGCCGGTCGATGCTGACGATGGAGCCGCCGATCGCGTCGCGGTCGCCGGCCAGGCCGGTGGTGAGGCGTTGCAGCTCGGCGATGAGCTTGCCGAGGGTGGTGTCGCGTTCGGCGACGGTCTGCATGACGGCGTTGAGGTTGGTGATGACCCGGCCGATCGCGGCGTCGCGGGCGGCGAGGGTGTTGGTGAGCGACGACGTGCTGGCGAGGAGCTGGTCGAACGTCCCGCCCTCGCCCTGCAACGTCGCCACGACCTCGGCGGCGAGCTTGTTGACGTCGGCGGGCGACAGCGCGCGGAACAGCGGCTTGAACCCCTGGAACAGCACGGTGAGGTCGAGCGCCGGCCGCGTCTGGCCGAGCGGGATGGTCTCCTTCGGCCGCAGCCGGCGGCCGTCGTTGGACAGCTCCAGCGAGACGTAGCGCTGGCCGAGGAGGTTCTTGTACCGGACCGCCGCCTTCGCGGCGGTGGTGACGTTGACGCCGCTCTCGAGCTGGAACGACACGACCGCGTGGCCGTCCTCGACCTTGGCGCTGGTGATGCGACCGACCTGCACGCCGGCGACGCGGACGTCGTCGCCCGGCAGCAGGCCGGTGACGTCGGTGAACGCCGCCCGGTAGGTCGTGTAGTCGGTGCCGGGACGGATGTTGCCGATCGTGAAGTAGAGCACCATCGTCGCGGCGGCCGTGACGGCCATGAACACGACGAGCTTGACCGAGGAGCCGATCAGCTTCACGGCAGGCTCACCACCGTGTCGCGCAGCAGCGGCGCGACGAGCAGCACCGCGAGGTCCGGCACCTGGTCCGGCGTGGTGCCCATCTGCGGCGCGAGCAGGCCGCGCACCGCCGCCCGCTCCTCGGGGCTCCCGGGCGCGCCGGCCACGACCGCGCCGGGCACCCCGGGGGCCGGGCCGGAGACCGTGCCCTCGCCGATGGTGCAGCCGCCGCGGTACTGCGGGTCCGGGTACGTGCACGGCGTGTCGTAGGCGCCGCGCGTGTCGACCGGCTCCAGCCGGATCGACAGCGCGGGGCCGTGGTTGAGGGCCTGGTTGAGCTCGGTGACCATGAGGTTCAGGCCCTTGACCGTGCCCGGCAGCACGTCCTTCTTCGGGTAGATCGTCGCGAGCGTCTGCTGCGTCGCGTCGGCCAGGTAGATCAGCCCGTCGCCGTTGCGGGACAGCACGTCGGTCATCGTGTCGGCGAAGCCCGCGGTGCCGCGGAGGAACGCGCTGAACGTGTCCTCCTTCTGCGTCAGCGTCCGGCCGCTCACGATGGAGTTGCGGGCGATGCGCAGCAGGTCCTCGGCGTTCGCGTCGAGCGACTCGGCGAGGTCGGCGAGGCCGGAGATGTCCTGCTGGATCGTCGGCAGCTTCGGGTTGATCCGCTCCAGGTAGGCGTTGAAGTTCGCGAGGCCCTGGCCGAGCTCGTCGCCGCGACCCTCCAGCCCCTCCGCGATCGCCGATAGGGCGGCGTTGAGCCGCTCCGGCTCGACCGCCTTGAGCAGCGGGAACAGGTCGGCGAGCACCCGCTCCACCTCGATCGCCTCGCGGCTGCGGTCCTCGGGGATGACGTCGTTCTTCCGGATCCGCTCGGGCGACGCGCCGGACCGCGGGATCACCAGGTCGACGTACTTCTCGCCGAACAGCGTCTTCGGCAGCAGCCGCGCCTGCACGTTGCGCGGGACGTAGCGGACCTGCCCCTTCGCGAGCCGCAGCGACAGCGTCGCGGTGCTGCCGTCGGTCGACTGCGAGGCGACGCGGCCGACGATGATGCCGCGCACCTTCACGTCGGCGTCCTGGCCGAGCTGGGTGCCGGCGTGGTCGACGCGCAGGGTCACCGGGACCTCGGCGCCGTTGAAGATCTTGCGCTGGAACTTCGCGATCGTCAGGCCCAGGAGCAACGCCAGGACCAGCAGGAACGCGAGCCCCTGCAACGACCGCCGCCACGTCATGCCCATCGCGCGCTACCCCGCGATCCGGACGGTGTCGGTGGCGCCCCAGAACGCGAGCGACAGGAAGAAGTTGATGACGACGATGCAGACGATGCTCGTCCGGATCGCCTTGCCGACCGCGACGCCGACACCCTCCGGGCCGCCCTTCGCGTGGTAGCCGTAGTAGCAGTGCACCAGCGTCACGACGACCGCGAAGATCATCGCCTTGCCGAGCGAGTAGAAGACGTCCGCGGGCGGCAGGAACTTGTGGAAGTAGTAGTCGTACGTGCCCGCGCTCTGCCCGAAGAGCTGCACCACGACCAGCCGCGTCGCGAGGAACGACGAGAACAGGCTGACCAGGTACAGCGGGATCACCGCGATGAACGCCGCGATCATCCGCGTGGTCACGAGGAACGGCACGCTCGGGATGCCCATGACCTCGAGCGCGTCGACCTCCTCGCTGATCCGCATCGCGCCGAGCTGGGCGGTGAAGCCGCAGCCGACCTGCGCGGCGAGCGTGATGCCCGCGATGAGGGGCGTGATCTCGCGGGTGTTGCCGAACGCGCTGACGAACCCGGAGAACGCCTCCGCCCCGATGAGCTGGAGCCCCTTGAACCCCTCCAGCCCGACCTGCGTCCCCGTGAAGAAGCTGAGGAAGAAGATGACGCCGACGGTGCCGCCGCCGACGAGCAGCGCGCCGCTGCCGAGGCTCACCTCGGCGAGCAGGCGGACCCACTCCTTGCGGTAGTGGACGAACGTCTTCGGGATCCACGCGATGCAGCGGCCGTAGAACGCGAGCTGCGCGCCGAGGTCGCCGAGCGGGTTCAGGACCAGGCGCGTCCCGGCGTTGGAGACGACCCGGGCCGGGCGCGACAGGGTGGGCGGGACGACGGCCATCAGCTGAACTTCTGCGGGACGAGTTGGAAGTACAGCGTGGTCACGACGAAGTTCACGAGGAACAGCAGCATGAACGTGATGACGACGCTCTGGTTGACCGCGTCGCCGACGCCCTTCGGTCCGCCCTTCGCGTTGAGGCCCTTGTAGGCGGCGACGAGCGCCGCGATCAGGCCGAAGATCAGCGCCTTGAACTCCGACACCCACAGGTCCGTGACCTGGCTGAGCGTGCCGAAGGACGCCAGGTACGCGCCCGGCGTGCCGTGCTGCACGATCACGTTGAAGAAGTAGCCGCCGGCGATGCCGACGAAGCTCACCAGGCCGTTGAGGAACGCCGCCACCAGCATCGCCGCGAGCACCCGCGGCACGACCAGCCGCTGGATCGGCGAGACGGCCAGCACCTCCATCGCGTCGATCTCGTCGCGGATGCGCCGCGAGCCGAGGTCCGCGCAGATCGCGCTGCCGCCGGCGCCGGCGATGAGCAGCGCCGTCGCGACGGGCGCCGCCTCGCGCACGATCGCCAGGACCGAGGCGGAGCCGACGTAGGACTGCGCGCCGAGCTGCCGCGACAGGTTGCCGACCTGGAGCGAGATGACCATGCCGAACGGGATCGACACCAGCATCGTCGGCACGATGCAGACGCCCGCGATGAACCACGCCTGCCCGATCAGCTCGCGCCACTGGAACGGCCGTTTGAAGATGGCGCGGATCGTGTCCAGGAACAGCGCGAACATGCTCCCGGTCTGCGACAGCGCCCCGGTGACGACGCTCATGCGCGCCCTGCGCCCACCGGCGTCTTGGCGGCGTCCTGCCGCTCGTCGAGCAGGAACGCGTGGCTGCCGTGCGGCGAGCGCATCGACCGGCGGATCAGCGGCGGCGTCGGCAGGAGCTGCGGCTCGATCGGCGGGAGGTCCGGCATGTCGCCGCCCTCCTCCTGCTCCGCCGCCAGCGCCGCCGCGTCCTTCTCCTCGGCCATGCCGATCGGGCCCTGGCGGCGGCCGTTGAGGAACTGGCGTACCACCGGCTCGTCGCTCGACAGCAGCTCGTCGCGGTGGCCGAACATCACCAGCCGCCGCCGGAACAGCAGCCCGATGTTGTCCGGCACCGTCCGCGCCGTGTTGATGTCGTGCGTGACGATGAGGAACGTCGCACCGATCTGGGCGTTCAGGTCGACGATGAGCTGGTTCAGGTAGGCGACGCGGACCGGGTCGAGGCCGGAGTCCGGCTCGTCGAACAGGATGATCTCCGGGTCCAGCACCAGCGCCCGCGCCAGCCCCGCGCGCTTGCGCATGCCGCCGCTGATCTCGCCAGGGAGCTTCCCCTCGGCCCCGAGCAGGCCGACCATCTCCATCTTCTCCATGACGATCTTCTTGATCTCGCTCTCGCTCTTCTTCGTGTGCTCGCGGAGCGGGAACGCGACGTTGTCGAACAGCGGCATGGAGCCGAACAGCGCGCCGTCCTGGAACAGCACGCCGAAGAGCTTGCGCACCTCGTAGAGGTGCTTCTCGGAGATGTTGGGGACGTCCTTGCCACCCACGTAGATGTGGCCGCGGTTGGGCTTCAGCAGGCCGACGAGGTGCTTGAGGAACACGCTCTTGCCGGTGCCGGACGGGCCGAGCATGACGGAGATCTCCCCCGCGGGGATCGTCAGCGTGACGTCCTCGAAGATCGTCTGGCGGCCGAAGGACTTCGTCAGCCCCTCGACCTTGATCTCGACGCCCACGGTTCCGGTCACTCTCCTCGCCCGAGTTGTGACGCAGGTCACAGTACGAGACGGGTGGGGGTCCCGCCAACCGAGACGACGGCGGCCGCGCCGTGCGGGCGGTGGCGACGTGGCCGCGCGCGACACGGTCGATGAAGCCATATGCTTCAACTCGGCAAGATGAAGCTATACGCTACATTGTGGCTGTGTTAAGCCATACGCTTCATCGCCCGACGGTGGTGATCGGGGACGTCGTCGGCTCACGGCATGCACCGGACCGGGCCGACCTGGACCGGGCGCTCCGCGCGGCGCTGGTGGTGGCCAACGCCGCCGTCGCCGCGGAGGAGCCGCTGGCGCCGACGATCGGCGACGAGTTCCAGGGCTTCTTCCGGACGGCTGTGGACGCCGTCCACGCGACCCTGCTCGTCCGCGCCAGCATGGGCGCCTACGACGTGCGGTTCGGGCTCGGGATGGGGGACGTGGTGCGGCTCGGGGCGGAAGGCGAACGGTTCCGGCGCCAGGACGGTCCGGCGTGGTGGGCGGCGCGGGACGCGATCGAGCACGTCGCCTCGGGACGCGTCCCGAAGTCGCTGCGCACGTGGCTCGCGGTGTCGCCCCCGGAGCACGCGAAGGGGCAGCACACGTTCCCGTTCCTCGCCGTCGCGAGCGGCGACCCCGCGGCCGCCGCGGTCAACGCGTACCTCGTGACGCGCGACCAGCTCGTCTCCGAGATGGACGACCGGGACCGCCGCATCCTGCTCGGGCTGGTGCTGGGCCGCTCGGTGACGGAGATCGCCGAACAGGAGGGCGTGACGCCGTCGGCCGTCTCGCAACGCAGCCGCCGGTCCGGCGCGGCGGCCGTCGCCTATGCGCACGCCACGCTGGCGGGATGGTGACGGCCCTCGCGGCGGGGCTCGCTGGGCTGGCGCTGCTCGACCTGCTCCTGGGCCGCGCCACGTCGTGGCGCCGCGTCGCGCCGGCCGCGGTGGCCGCGACGGCGGTGGCCGCGGTCGCGGCATATGCCGGTGGCTGCACGCTCCCGGGGAGTGTCGCGGTGGCCGGCACGGTCGCGGCCGAGGTGCCGTTGTGGGCCCTGGCGCGGTGGCCGTGGCGGCCCCGGCTCGTCCTGGCCGGCCTGGTTGTGGCGCTCGCGGCGCGGTTCGCGACGGCCGGGCTGTGGACCGTGCGCGCGGGATCGCCGTGGCGCGACCTGGTCGGCCGGGCGCCGTTCGCGCTCGCGCACCGGGTCGACGCCGGGCACGTCGCCTACGTCGTGGCCGCGGTCGTGTTCCTGGCGACAGCCGGCAACACGCTCGTCCGGCTGCTCCTCACCGGCACGCACACCCTCGGCGCGACCGAGAAGCCGCCGGGCGGCGGGCGGATCATCGGCTCCCTCGAACGCGTGCTCATCTTCGCGCTGGCGGTCGGCGGCGAGGCGACGGCGGCCACGCTGGTGATCTCGGCGAAGGGCGTGCTGCGGTTCGCGGAGGTGCGCGCGACGGACGGTGACCACGTCGACGCGGTCACCGAGTACGTGCTCGTCGGCTCGCTGGCGAGCTACGCGCTGGCGCTGGCGTTCGTGCCGTTCGCGCTGCCGTAGACGCCGACGGGCGGCCGCCCCGGATGGGAACGGCCGCCCGTCGTACGGCGGTGCGGGTGCTACTTGAGGGTGACCTTGGCGCCGGCGCCCTCGAGGGCGGCCTTCGCCTTGTCCGCGGCCTCCTTGTTGACCTTCTCGAGGACCGGCTTGGGGGCGCCGTCCACGAGGTCCTTGGCCTCCTTGAGGCCGAGGCTGGTGAGCGCGCGGACCTCCTTGATGACCTGGATCTTCTTGTCGCCCGCGTCGTCGAGGATGACGTCGAACTCGTCCTGCTCCTCAGCACCGCCGGCGTCGCCGCCGCCGGCCTGGCCACCGGCGGCCGGCGCGGCCGCGACCGCGACCGGGGCGGCGGCGGTGACGCCGAAGGTGTCCTCGAACTGCTTCACGAACTCCGACAGCTCGATCAGCGTCATCTCCTTGAACGCGTCGAGCAGCTCGTCGGTGCTGAGCTTGGCCATGGTGTGTCTCCCTGTCAGGCGTCGGTCGGCTCGGCAGCCAGCTCGGCCGCCTCGGTGGAACCCGCGTCGCCGGCCGCGTCAGCGGCCGCCTCCGCGGCGGGGGTGTCGTCCGCGGCCTCGGCCGCGGGGGCGGCCTCGGCGTCGTTCGTGCTGTCGGCGCTCGCGTCGGCGGCGGGCGCCGCGTCGGTGCTCGCCTCGTCGTTGCTCGCCTCGTTGGTGCTCGCCTCGGCCGGCTCGGCCGCGGTGTCCGTCGCGGCGGCCGGCGTGACCGGCCCCTCGGCCTCCACCTTGTCGCGCAGGGCGGCCGCGAGACGGGCGGCCTGCGAGAGCGGGGCGGCGAACAGGCTCACGGCCTGCTGGAGCGACGCGTTCATGGCGCCGGCCAGCTTGGCGAGCAGGGTCTCGCGCGACTCGAGGTCGGCGAGCTTGCGGATCTCGTCGGCGGTCAGCGCCTTGTCGTCGAGGACACCGCCCTTGATGACGAGCAGCGGGTGCGTCTTCGCGAAGTCACGCAGACCCTTGGCGGCCTCGACCGGGTCGCCCTTGATGAACGCGATGGCCGTCGGGCCCTCGAGCAGGCTGTCCAGCTCCAGGCCCGCCTGCTTCGCGGCGATCTTGGTCAGCGTGTTCTTGACGACCGCGTACTGGGTGTCCCCACCCAGCGCGCGCCGCAGCTCCTTCATCTCGGACACCGTCAGGCCGCGGTACTCCGTGATGACGGCAGCACCCGCGCCCTGGAAGGCCTCGGTGATCTCGGCGACCGACGCGGCCTTGTCGGGCCTCGCCATGTGTCTCCTTCGTCGTACGTCGGCCGGCTGGCCCGGCCCCGTACACGAAGAACGCCCCACGCAGGAGAGCGCGGGGCGTCGAGGAGCACGCCGTACGTTCGCCTGCGCGGGCCGCCCGAACGCGTTCGGGACCTTCGGCTGCCCAGGCGGGCAGCGACCGGCGGTCTGTGGCTCCCGGCGAGGGTACGGGCGTACCCCCGCCGGGTCAAACGGTGCGGAGGGCTAGGCCGGGGCGGCCGGGTCCTCCATGAGGTTGCGCTGCTTGTTCGTGTCGACCTGGATGCCGGGGCCCATGGTCGTGGTGAACGTGATCTTCTTGAGGTACTTCCCCTTGGCCGCGGACGGCTTCGCGCGGACGACCTCGTCGAGGGCGGCGGCGTAGTTCTCGACGAGCTGCTGCTCGGAGAACGACGCCTTGCCGATGACGAGGTGCAGGTTGCCCTGCTTGTCGACGCGGTAGTTGATCTTGCCGCCCTTGATGTCGGTGACGGCCTTGCCGACGTCGTTGGTGACGGTGCCGGTCTTCGGGTTCGGCATGTGGCCGCGCGGGCCGAGGATGCGGGCGATCTTGCCGACCTTGCCCATGAGGTCGGGCGTCGCGATGGCCGCCTCGAAGTCGACGTAGCCGCCCTGCACGCGCTCGATCAGGTCGTCGCTGCCGACGACGTCCGCGCCCGCGGCCTGCGCCTCGGCGGCCTTGTCGCCGGTCGCGAAGACGACGACGCGCGCCGTCTTGCCGGTGCCGTGCGGGAGGGAGACCGTGCCGCGGACCATCTGGTCCGCCTTGCGCGGGTCGACACCGAGCCGGATCGCCACCTCGACGGTCGGGTCGAACTTCGTCGTCACGGTCTGCTTGACGAGCTTCGTGGCCTCGAGCGGGCTGTAGATGCGGTCCCGGTCGATGAGCTCCGCGGCCTTCTTGTACGCCTTGCTGCGCTGCACCATGGGTGCGTTCTCCTTCGTCGTGGTCCGGCGGGCGCGGACGGTCCGCGCCCTCCCACCGGTCGCGCGCTAGTCGCGGACCGTGATGCCCATCGAACGGGCGGTGCCGCGGACGATCTGCTCCGCGGCGTCGAGGTCGTTGGCGTTGAGGTCGGGCAGCTTGGTCTGCGCGATCTCGCGGACCTGGTCGGCGGTGACGGTCGCGACCTTGGTCTTGTGCGGCTCGCCGGAGCCCTTCTCGACACCGGCCGCCTTGAGCAGCAGCTTCGCGGCGGGCGGCGTCTTCGTGACGAAGGTGAACGACCGGTCCTCGAACACGCTGATCTCGACCGGCACGACCATGCCGCGCTGCGCCTCGGTCTGCGCGTTGTACTGCTTGCAGAACTCCATGATGTTCACGCCGTGCTGGCCCAGGGCGGGGCCGACCGGCGGCGCGGGAGTCGCGGCGCCCGCGTTGATCTGGAGCTTGATGATCGCCGCGAGCTTCTTCTTGGGAGGCATGGCTTCCTTCTAGATCTTCGAGACCTGGTTGTACGACAGCTCGACCGGGGTCTCCCGGCCGAAGATCGAGACCAGCACCTTGAGCTTCTGGTGGTCGGTGTTGATCTCGCTGATGGTGGCCGGGAGCGTCGCGAACGGCCCGTCCATCACGGTGACGGACTCGCCGATCTCGAAGTCGACCTTGCTCGGGACGACGACCTTCTTCTCCTTGACCGGGGCGAGGATCTTGAGCACCTCGGCCTTGGTCAGCGGGCTGGGCCGGCTGGTCTGCCCGACGAAGCCGGTGACGCCGGGGGTGTTGCGCACCGCCGACCACGACTCGTCGGTCAGGTCCATGCGGACGAGGAGGTAGCCGGGGAAGACCTTCTGCTGCACGGTCTGCCGCTTGCCGCCCTTGACCTGCGTGACCTCCTCGGTCGGGACCTCGATCTGGAAGATGTAGTCCTCCATGTTGAGCGAGGTGATCCGGGTCTCGAGGTTGGCCTTCACCTTGTTCTCGTAGCCGGCGTAGGAGTGGACGACGTACCACTCGCCGGGGAGGTTCTCCAGGGCGCCGGCTATGTCCTCGTCGTCGTCCTCCTCCTCCGCGACGGCGGGGGCCGGGGCCTCCTCGGGCGCCAGGTCGCCGGAGGCGTTCGGCTCGCCGGCGGCGGGCGCGGCGGCGACGAGGTCGGCCGCGCTCGGCTCGTCGTCGGCGTCGGCCGAGGCGGGCGGCGCGACCGGGTCGGCCGGCGCGGGGGCGGTGTCCATGAGCGGCTGCGCGAACGGCGACTCCAGCGCGGCCGCGGGCGGCGCGGCGGCGGGCGCAGGCTCGTCGTCGGCGACCGCGACCGGCTCCGGCGTGGGCGCGTCGGCCGGCTCCTCCGCCGTCTCGGCGGCGGCCGGCTCGGCGGTGGGCTCGTCCGCGGCGGCGGCCGGCTCGTCGGCAGCCTCGTCGGCGACGGCCGCGGGCTCCTCGGGCGTCGCGGCGGCGGCCGGCTCCTCGGCCGCGGCGGGCTCCTCGGCCGTCTCGGCC
>DASTMB010000053.1 GCA_035714365.1 Mycobacteriales bacterium
CGCGGCCGCTGGGGAGAGTGTCCAGCGGCCGCGCGCGGCGGTCGGGCTGGTGCGTACTGCCCCGTAGTACGCACCGCCCCGGTCCCCCGGTACTGGCAATACCGACGCGGGGGCCGTTTCGTTACGCGGCGTTTTCACGCCACGGTGGAGATCGCCGCCTCCGCGGCGCTCGGCTCGCCGTCCGCCGGGGGCAGGAACACCCACCTCTTGAACGACCAGAACCGCCACAGCGTGCCCAGCACCAGGCCCACGCCGTTGCCGGCGACGTTGTCGGCGAGGGTGCTGGTGAGGCCCAGGCCGTAGTGCGAGACGGCCAGGCAGACCTCGGTGATGGCCAGCCCGACGGCCGACAGCACGATGAACAGCACGTACTCGCGGCGGATCCCCGACCGGGCGCGGTGCGCGAACGACCAGTGCCGGTTCATGAAGTACGAGCTGGTCGCGGCGACGGTGACCGACAGCGCCTTGCTCGTCAGCGGGCCGACGCCGTGGTGGAGCAGCCAGTTGAACAGCGCGATGTCGAGGACGGCGTTGAACGCGCCGACGACACCGAACTTGGCGACCTCGTGGATGAGCACGCGGAAGCGGCGGTAGAGAGCGGTGAGCACCCGACGAGGGTAACGGGCGCCGCGTGGGACACTGCGCGGAGTCCCGAGAGCGCGCCCCGAGGAGCACCCGTTGGTCGACATCCGGCTCAGCGACGAGCAGGAGACGTTCCGCAAGACCGTCGAGCAGTTCGCCCGCGACGTCGTCGCGCCGCGCGCCGAGGAGATGGACGAGTCCGGCGAGTTCCCGTACGACATCGTCCGCCAGATGGGCGAGCTGGGGCTGTTCGGGCTGCCGTTCCCCGAGGAGTACGGCGGCATGGGGGGCGACTACTTCACGCTCTGCCTCGCGCTCGAGGAGCTGGCCCGCGTCGACTCCTCCGTCGCCATCACGCTGGAGGCCGGCGTCTCGCTCGGTGCCATGCCGGTCTACCGCTTCGGCACCGAGGAGCAGAGGCGGGAGTGGCTGCCGTCGCTGTGCTCGGCCGAGGCGCTGGGCGCGTTCGGGCTGACCGAGCCGGGCGGCGGCTCCGACGCCGGCGCCACCCGCACCACCGCGAAGGTCGACGGCGGCGAGTGGATCGTCAACGGCACCAAGTGCTTCATCACGAACTCCGGCACCGACATCACCCGCCTCGTCACCGTCACCGCCGTCACCGGGGAGGAGTTCGACGGGCGCAAGGAGATCTCGTCCATCCTCGTGCCGGTGCCGCGCGACGGCTTCACCGTCTCGAAGAAGTACTCGAAGGTCGGCTGGCACGCCTCCGACACCCGCGAGATCACGTTCACCGACTGCCGCGTGCCGGAGGAGAACCTCCTCGGCCAGCGCGGTCGCGGCTACGCGAACTTCCTCTCCATCCTCGACGAGGGCCGCATCGCCATCTCCGCGCTCGGCGTCGGCCTCGCCCAGGGCTGCGTGGACGAGTCGGTGAAGTACTCGAAGGAGCGGGAGGCGTTCGGCAAGCCGATCGGCAAGTTCCAGGCGGTGGCGTTCAAGATCGCCGACATGGAGATGCGCGCGCACACGGCGCGGCTCGCGTACTACGCGGCGGCCGACAAGATGCTGCGCGGCGAGCCGTTCAAGAAGGAGGCGGCGATCGCCAAGCTGTACTCCTCCGAGATCGCGGTCACCAACGCGCGCGAGGCCGTGCAGGTGCACGGCGGCTACGGCTTCATCAACGAGTACCCGGTCGCCCGCTTCTACCGCGACTCGAAGATCCTCGAGATCGGCGAGGGCACCAGCGAGGTGCAGCGCATCCTCATCGCCCGCGAGCTCGGCGTCTGACCGGTGCCGGCGTGGACCGGTAGCGACGCGTGGCTGCTGGCGTCGCTGGCGCTCGCGGGCGACGGCGCCCGGCTGGGCGCGCTGGTCGCCGCCGCTGACCACCTCGACCACGCGGTCCCGACCGCCGGCGAGGTGCGGACCGCGCTGGCCCGCCTGGCGGGCTCGGGCCTGGTGACGGTGGCCGACGGCCCGGTGCTCGCGCTGACGCCACGCGGCCGCGAGACCGCCGCCGGCCGCGGCGTCCCGGCGGTGCTCGCCGCACTCGCCGCCGTGCCGCTGCGCGAGGAGGCGACGGCGTGGGACGACGCGGCGTTCCGGGCGGCGGTCGAGGCGTACGTGGGCGGGCGGATCACGTAGTACGGGTGACCCTTTCTCGCGGGCCGGAGTGTGGACCGCGCCGCGCGGGGAAGGGCCCGGGGGAGAGCGTCTCAACCCTACGGAGTCCTCATGCGCCTGCGCACGCTCGTGCTCGCCGTGTCCGCCCTCGGCCTCGTCGCCTCGACGGCCGTGACCGCGCACGCCGTGGACCGGCGCAAGCCCGTCTGCAACCTCATCGTGGACGGCCGCGGCGACGGCTCGAACCGCATCACCGGCATCCCCGACTCGCCGTCGCTCGACATCGTCGGCGGCGACGTCGCGACCGGGAAGAGCACCGTGGTCGGCGTGCTGCGGCTCGACCGGTACGACGTCGCGAACGACCCCACGGCGTTCCTCGGCTTCGAGTGGAACCTCCGCTTCACCATCAAGGGCACGACGTACGCGTTCACCTACGCCGACGGCCGGGGCACCTACGGCAAGTCGGCCGGGTTCATGATGGACAGCGCGAAGATCGCGACGCCGACGGTCAAGGCCGTCAAGAACACCATCACCTGGTCGGTCCCGCGCAAGGTCGTGCCGGGCCTGAAGAAGACCGGCCAGACGCTGGTGAACCTCGCCGCCACCAGCGGCTACGACCGGACCTCCGCCGACGCCGCGTCCACGACGAAGAAGTACGCGGACCTGTACCCGAGCTGCCTCAAGGCGGCCTGACGCTCAGGCCGCGCCGAAGAAGCGCGGGAGGTCCTGCGCGGGGCAGCGGTTGACGACGACGTCGAGGCCCGCCGCGCGCGCCCGCGCCAGTGCCGCGTCGTCCGGGAACACGCCGAGCTGCGTCCACACCGCCCGCGCCCCGATCGCGACCGCCTCGTCCACGTGCGCGCCGGCCAGCTCGGACCGGCGGAACAGGTCGACCACGTCGACCGGCCGCGGCACGTCCGCCAGCGTCGGGTAGCAGCGCAGGCCGAGGACGGTGTCGTACGACGGGTTCACCGGGATGACGTCGTAGCCGCGGGAGAGCAGGAGCTGCGCGACGCCGTGGCTGGACCGCCACGGGTCGTCGGACGCGCCGACGACGGCCCAGCAACGGGCCTCGGCGAGGACGCGGCGGGCGGTGGCGTCGTCGGTGCGCATGGAGGAGACGTTCCCCCGCGGGCGCGGCGCTACGCCAGCGTGAGCCGCGACAGCACGCCGTCCTCGGTGACCCAGCGCAGCGTGTCGCGGACCGACTCCCGTGACCGCTGCGCGGGCACCGCAGCGGTCACGGGGGGCCGTTCGGCGACCTCGGCGAGGACGCCGGCCAGGTGGCCGAGGACGTGCGCGACGTCCGGCCCGGGCCGGCGCGTGGACGGCAGGTACCACTCGAGCAGCGCGACCGGCCGGCCGTGCGCGTAGGCGGGGCAGGCCACCGCGGCGGCGACGCCCGCGGCCACGGCCGCGTCGTGCATCGGCGTCCCGGCCAGGGCGGCGAGATCGCCGACCCACTGCGTGCCCTCGAGGTGCAGCGCGAGCGCGAGGTGGCCGCGCGCGGGCGCGGGCGGCGCCTCGGCGCAGACCCGGCGCAGCGCGCCGAGCCCGATGCCGTCGTCGGGGAACCACAGGCCGGACGACACCCACGCGCCCGGCTCGCCGGCCGGCACCCAGGCGTGGCCGACGGTCCAGCCGGTGGCGCCGGCGACCTCGGAGAGCACGACGGCGATCGCGGCGGGCAGGTCCGCGGCGGCGCGCGCGGTGGCGCCCGTCGTCTCGACGAGGCGCATCAGCGCCGGGTCGGGCGGCGGTACGACGGAGGCACGCTGGCGGCGGAACACGGGTCGAAGATCGGCGTGACGCGGCTTTCGTGACGTCACCCGGACGGGTGAATGCGCTCACACCGCGACGTGCAGCCCCAGCGCCGCGAGCGACGCGACGAGGTCGTCGCGGCCGGTGAACACCTCCGCGTGCATGCCCGCGCGCCGCGCGCCGTCGACGTTCTCCGGCCGGTCGTCGGTGAAGAAGCACTCGCCCGGCTCGACGCCCAGCACGTTCGCCGCGTGCGCGAAGATCGCGACGTCCGGCTTGGCCATCCGCAGCTCCGCCGAGCAGAACACCACGTCGAACGTCTCCACCAGGTCGTGGTGGACGAGGTGCTCGCGGAGCTGGTCGGTGGCGTTGGACAGCAGCGCCACCGTGACCTGCTCGCGCACCGCCGCGACCAGCTCGACCATCGACCGGTCGACCCGGCCGGCGTAAGAGAAGTAGATCTCGGCGGCACGGTCGGCGCCGGGGCCGTGCTCGGCGACGAGCGCGCGGCCGACGGCCGCCGCCCATTCGCGGGCGGTCACGTCGCCGACCTGCGTCGCCATGAACTCCGGGATCGCGTACGCGACCCGCTCGATCGCGCCCTCCGGCAGCCCGGCCGCCGCCTCGCCGGCGCGCGCGCCGGCGGAGTCCCAGTGCCGGATGACGCCGTCCATGTCGAACAGGACGGCCTTGACCGTCATGCTGCCGTTACAGGATCGGATTCAACCGAGTTATTGTTAGCCTTTGGCGGGCGGGGCCTAGATTGAATCCAGTCCGTCCGAATTGCTCCCGGCTGCGCCGTCATCGCGCGAAACTGCATTGCGTTGATGAAGGGTCTGGGCAGGTGGCGCCTATCGTTCATCCAGCGTTCGCGCTGTACCTTCTTACGAGCCTTGATTGCGAGGTCGCGCCTTGCCTGGTCGGGGCCAGCAAGTCCTGGCTGCGGCTGGAACGCGTCATGGTTAGAGGCTATCGCATCGTTCAGAGAGGCTAGCGCAGCACGCTGCGCGACGAGCGACGCCAGGATTTCACTCTCTACCTCCCTGGCGAAAGCCCCACTCTTTAGCAGCCGGCGAAGAGTTGAAATAAAAGTGCAGCCGGAAGCCATCACTGCCGCAACAAGTAAAGCGTGACTCATTTGCGGCGTTCCTTCAGAACTGCTTGGAATTCATCATGAGTACGGGTCATGCCTTCTTTCAGTGTCTCCAGCATTTGCGTCGACAGTCGGGCGTGGGACTTCAGTCCTTCCAGGAGCGTATCACGTCCCTTCGCGGCTTTACCTTCTATAGCGTAATTCACAACCGCCGTGGCGAGGCTGAGTGCGGTAGTTGCTAAAGCGGCATAGTCCGCACCGCTACTCATGGCGCTCTCGAAGCTGGATGCGAACTTGGTCAGCCACGTCCAAGCCCCTGCTGGCATCGTTCAGCAGTTGACGCAGTTCAAGCTCTGGTGCCTGGAATACCACGGTTGACGCTCCCCCCGCTACCGGTTCATCAAATTCTAGACGAACCAGTACGACCGGAAAAAAAGAAAGCCCATTGCTATCTTCTCTTACACGCGCGTCCACGCTAACCGAGGCCTCGATCAGGGCTGGCAGCATCGACCACTGCGCGCGGTAATCTTCGAATACGTTGGGATCGGCCCCTTCGGCAAGCAGCCTTCGGATGAGCAGTTCGGCATCCTCGCTGAGAAAGACACGAAGAACTTCATCGTTCCGTATCAAGTTGAACAGTTCATCGCAGAAGCCTTCGACCGACTTACTGCTCGATGCATGGACCCGCAGAGCGGCCCAGGCGGCCAGTATGGAATCGTCAAGCATCCAACTCTCAATGTCTTGCAGATTCGTACCTCGTTCTACATCGATGGCATTAAGTTTCAGCATCTGGTCTTCTGGCAGGCGAAGCAATCGCCCTACAGCCACCCGGAATGCCGAATCAGCCCAGTTGGTGTGAAGTGCCTCGATTGTCATAAGAGTCCTTCGCTACGGGCGGCCGAGGGCGCGGTAGGTCCAGCCGGCGTCGCGCCAGAGCTGCGGGTCGAGCGCGTTGCGGCCGTCGACGATGTTGCGCTCGCGCACCACCTCGGAGAGCACGGATGGGTCCATGTCGCGGAACTCGCGCCACTCGGTGAGGTGCAGCACGACGTCGGCGTCGCGGGCCGCCTCCGGCGCGCTGCCGGCGTAGGCGAGCTCGGGGTGGATGCGGCGGGCGTTCTCGACGGCGGCCGGGTCGTAGACCGTCACCTCGGCGTCCTGGCGGCGGATCGCGCTCGCGACGTCGAGGGCGGGGGAGTCGCGGATGTCGTCGGAGTTCGGCTTGAACGCCGCCCCCAGCACCGCCACCCGCTTGCCGGCGAACGCGCCGCCGACCAGCTCGCACGCGAGGTCGACCATGCGGGCGCGCCGGCGCTGGTTGATCGCGTCGACCTCGGCGAGGAACGACAGCGCCTGGTCCACGCCGAGCTCCTCGGCGCGCGCCATGAACGCGCGGATGTCCTTCGGCAGGCAGCCGCCGCCGAAGCCGAGCCCCGCGTGCAGGAACCGCCCGCCGATGCGGGTGTCGTACGACAGCGCCTCGGAGAGCTTCTTGACGTCGGCGTGGACGACCTCGCACACCTCGGCCATGGCGTTGATGAACGAGATCTTCGTGGCGAGGAACGCGTTGGCGCTGACCTTGACCAGCTCGGCCGTCGGGTAGTCGGCGACGACGACGGGCGTGTCCTTGGCGAGGAGCGGCGCGAACACCTCGCGCAGCACCGCCTCGCCGCGCCCGCCCGGGCGGACGCCGAACACCAGCCGGTCCGGCGACAGCGTGTCCTCGACCGCGAACCCCTCGCGGAGGAACTCCGGGTTCCACGCGAGCTCGACGGCGTCGCCGCCGGGCGCCGCGGCCGCGAGCCGGGCGGCGAGCCGCTCCGCGGTGCCGACCGGGACGGTGGACTTGCCGACGACGAGGCACTCGCGGGTGAGGTGGGGGGCCAGCCCGTCGACGACGGCGTCGACGTAGGAGAGGTCGGCGGCGTTGCTGCCGGCCTGCTGCGGGGTGCCGACGCAGAGGAAGTGGACGTCGCCGAACTCGCCCGCCTCGGCGTACGAGGTCGTGAACCGCAGCCGCCCGGACTCGACGTTCTTGCGGAGCAACGGCTCCAGCCCCGGCTCGAAGAACGGCACCTCGCCCGCCCGCAGCGAGGCGATCTTGGCCTCGTCCACGTCCATGCCGAGGACCTCGTAGCCGAGCTCGGCCATGCAGACGGCGTGGGTCGCGCCGAGGTAGCCGGTGCCGAGGACGGTGAGTCGGTACGTCATGCGCCCGAGCGTACCGGGGTCACCGGTCACCAGTCGGCGAGGGCCACGTCATCGGGCAGCAGGCGCAGCCCGGTGCCGGCGTCCCACCGGTAGACCTGGTACCTGTCGGGGCCGTCGCCGGGCGTCGGCGTCGTGACGCCCAGCAGCGCGTGCGCACCGGTCGGGTCGAACGTCAGCCACTGCGGCTGCGCACCCACCGGGTACGCGAACAGGGTGCGGCCCGGCCGGCCGGTCACCGGGTCGAGCACCACGAGCCGGATCGGCTCCTCGCGCAGGCTCTGGTGGTCGACGCAGTGGTACGCGGCGACCAGCTCGCCGGTCGGCAGGTAGGCGGGCGTCGCCGAGTAGCAGGTCGTGCCGGGGTGGAGTGGGACGCCGCTCTCGTCGAGGTTGGGCCGGTCCACCCGGAAGTCCACCGGCAGCGACGGGAGCGGCGTCGGGGCGGCGGTGGTGTCGATGCGGTGCACGAACTGGTCGCCGTACGCGAACGCGATGTACCGGCCGTCCGGCGACCACGTGAGGTCGACGACGGAGTAGTTGCGCAGGTCGCCGGTGACGGGCCAGACCTGGTCCCGGCCGGACGCGAGGTCCCGGACGTGGAGCTCGTGGGTCCCGCCGCAGATGGACTCGTCCGGCCCGTCCGCCCAGATCGAGTACGCGATCCGGCGGCCGTCCGGGGAGACCGCCAGACCGGTGACGTCGCCGGCCAGGTCGAGCACCGGAGCGGACCCGCCGGAGGGGGCGGAGAGCCGGTACAGCCGGCTGCGGCACTCGTCCAGGTTCGCCCACGCGGCGTAGTACGTCCGGTCGTCCCCGACGGACGCGACGGCGCGGAGCACGTCCCGGTCGGCCGGCGCGCCCATCCGCGTGACCGGCTGCCCGGCGAGATCGTCGGCACCGACCACGGCCGCCTCGAAGGTGCGCTCCGAGAGGTGCCGGACGGTGACGACGGTACGGGGCACGCCCGCGGCCGGCTCCGCCGGGTCGCGGCCCGGGGCGCGTACCGCGACCGCGACGAGGCCCACGACCGCTGCGGTCGCGGCGGCGGCACCGATCGGGCGGACCCAGCGGGTGAGGCGGCGGCGGGCGCGGCGGCGCAGGACCTCGGCGTACGCGTCCGGGTCGTGGGCGACGTGCGCGACGCGCGCGTTCAGGGCGTCCCGCAGGACCGTGTCGAGGTCGTTCATCGGATCGGCTCCAGGGTCCGGCGGAGCGCGGCCATGCCGCGCGAGGTGTGGGACTTCACGGCCCCCGTCGACAGGCCCATCGCGGCGGCGACCTCGGACTCGCTGAGGTCGGCCCAGTACCGCAGGACCAGCGCCTCGCGCTGCCGCGGCGACAGGCCGCGCATCGCGTCGAGCACCGCCCGCTGGTCGGCGCGCAGCAGCACGTCGTCCTCCGCCGACGGCAGCGCCCGGTCGTCCGGACGCTGGTGCAGCCGCGCGGTGCGCAACCGGCGCAGCCGCGACCGCGACAGGTTCAGGACGGTCGCGCGCAGGTACGCCAGCGCGCGGTCCGGGTCGGCGAGCGTCCGGCCGTGCAGCCGCGCGAACGCCTCCTGGACGATGTCCTCCGCGGTTTCCCGCGAGCCGTCGTTCACGAGGATCGCCAGCGCCAGCAGCCGCCGGTAGTGGGCGTTGAACAGCTCGGGCAGGCCACGTGCGTCGTCCCGTGGCTCCACGAACCCCTCCGCGGTCGTCATCACGCCCCGTAGACGCAATCGGTGCGAATCGGTTTACACGAACCCGCCACTACCATTGCCGCGTGAACCCCGACTTCTCCACCTACCGGCTCGCCGAGGAGCACGACCTCCTCCGCAAGTCCGTCCGCGCCATGGCCGAGGCCAAGATCGCCCCGCGCGCCGCCGAGATCGACGCGACAGGCGAGTTCCCGTGGGACGTGTTCGAGGAGCTCAAGCGCAACGACCTCCTCGCGATCCACGTCCCGGAGGAGTACGGCGGGCCCGGCGCCGACGCGATCTCCAGCGCCATCCTCATCGAGGAGGTCGCCCGCTGCTGCGCCGCCTCGTCGCTGATCCCGGCGGTGAACAAGCTCGGGACGCAGGGCATGCTGCTGTCCGGCGGCGAGGACATCAAGCACAAGTACCTGCCGAAGGTCGCCTCCGGCGAGGGGATGTTCTCCTACGCCCTGTCCGAGCCCGAGGCGGGCTCCGACGCGGCGGCGATGAAGACGCGCGCGGTCCGCGACGGCGACTCGTACGTCCTCGACGGCTCGAAGCGCTGGATCACCAACGCCAGCGTCTCGACGTACTTCACGGTCATGGCGGTGACCGACCCCGACATGGGCGCCAACGGCATCAGCGCGTTCGTCGTGGAGAAGGACGACCCCGGCTTCAGCGTCGGCAAGCTCGAGAAGAAGATGGGCATCAAGGGCAGCCCGACCGGCGAGCTGTACTTCGACGGCTGCCGGATCCCGGCGGACCGGATCATCGGCGCCGAGGGCACCGGCTTCAAGACGGCGTTGCGGACGCTCGACCACACCCGGCTGACGATCGGCGCGCAGGCGCTCGGCATCGCGCAGGGGGCGCTCGACTACGCGCTCGGCTACGTCAAGGAGCGGTCGCAGTTCGGCAAGCCGATCGCGTCGTTCCAGGCGGTGCAGTTCATGCTCGCCGACATGGCGATGAAGATCGAGGCCGCCCGCCAGCTCATCTACGTCGCCGCCGGCAAGGCCGAGCGGATGGAGCCGGACCTGACGTTCATCTCGGCGGCGGCGAAGTGCTTCGCCTCCGACGTGGCGATGGAGGTCACCGTCGACGGCGTGCAGCTCCTCGGCGGCTACGGGTACGTCTCCGACTACCCGATGGAACGCTTCATGCGCGACGCGAAGATCACGCAGATCTACGAGGGCACCAACCAGATCCAGCGTGTCGTCATGGCCCGCAACCTGCTCAAGTAGCCGGAAACGGCCCGCGCCGCGCCGCGGCGTCCTACCGTCGGGGGCGTGCGTCTCACCGCCCGCCGTTCCGGCGCCGCCATCGGGCTGCTCGCGGCCGCCGTGCTGGCGGGCGGCCTCGTCGCCGTGCGCGACCGCGGCGCGCCGATGGCGTTGCGCGAGGCGCCCGCGGACCCGGTCCTGACGGCGGCGCCATCGTTGACGCCCGCCGCGACGACCCCGGCCCCGCCCCCGACCACGCCGCCCGCCGTCCCGACGGCGACGCGACCCACCGCCGCGCCGGCGAGCGAGGTCGGCGGCGGCGACCCGCTGCCGTCGCTGCCGTTGCCCGTGACCCCGCCACCGCCGCCACCGCCGGTGACGCCCGCGCCCGAGCCCCCGGTGAGCGTCACCGTGTC
The DNA here is from genome assembly GCA_035714365.1 of Mycobacteriales bacterium. Taxonomy (GTDB): domain Bacteria; phylum Actinomycetota; class Actinomycetes; order BP-191; family BP-191; genus BP-191. The sequence goes on from DASTMB010000053.1 coordinate 10,546, forward strand.
CCGGGCGGCGTTGCCGGCGGCGACGAGGATGATCGTGACGGTCCGGTGGCGCAACGAGCCGGGCAGCTTCGTGGAGGTCGGCCCCGGAGACGGCCACCCGCCGTTCATCAGCGACGGCTGCTATCACCGCGAACGCGCGGACGTGACGTACGGCGACGAGTGGGCGGTCGCGCGGTACGAGTGGTCCTACCGCCGTGCCGGCACGTACGACATCGTGGCGCGGCTGCGGCACAACCCGTGTGACGGCGACGGGACCGTCACGACGATCGCGACGTCCGCGCCCGCGCGCGTCGTCGTGACGCCGGGCGCCGACGTCGCCAACGGCCCGTGGCAGCCGCACCTGACCGTCTCCGCCACGACGGAGCCGCCGCCCGCCGCCAACCCCGACTGGCCGGCCCACCGGGTCACGGTGAACGTCGGGACGTGGGACGCGGACGGGTGGCTGTGGAAGGTCGTGCTCGACTGGGGCGACGGGTCGGACCCGGAGCTGCTCGGCGGGGTGCTCGAGGACTGCCGCCTCGATGGCGACTACGGCGGCGACCCACACCCGTACCCGGCGACGACGTGGCCGTGGGGCGGCATGGGCGGCGGCTCTACCTGGCACGACCTGCCCGGCCCCGGCACCTACGTCGTGACGGCCACGGCGACGTCGTCGGGCTGCGACGGCGGCGACGCGCAGACCGTGACCCGGCACGTCACGGTGACGGTGACCTGAGCCGCGTCGCGCCAGGCGGTCCGCCGGCGCGGATCGTCAGGACCAGGGTGTTCCGGTGGAACGGGTGCGGGTCGACGAGCAGCGCCAGCGTGCGCGTGGTCACGTGGTGGTGCGGGCCACCACGGTCGCCTGCGCGCGGCGCGGCGGGGTCCACGCGCTGCCGCGGTGCGCCTCCCAGTACCGGACGAGCGTCGCGACCTTCGCGTCGAACGCCGGGTCCGGCGCGACGAGCGCCAGGTGTGTCGGCGCGCGTACAAGCAGCACCCGGCCGTCGGCGACGACGCGCACGACGCGGGTGCCGAGGACGCTCTCGGTGTAGACCGCGTCCACGTCCGACCAGAGCACGACGCGGCGCTGGAGCCCGAGCAGGACGAGCGCGTCGGGGCGCACCTCGACGCCGTAGGCGCGCATCGCGGTGGCCACGCAGCCCCACGTCACCGCGAACAGCGCCAGCATCACCGGCTCGCGGTCCGCCCGCGTCAGGAACAGGAACGGCACCGGCATCGCGAGGTACCAGGCGAGCTGCCGCCACTCCTGGCGGTACCGCACGACCCCCTCCGCGTCCATGCCCCGAGCGTACGGCCTGCGCGGGGCGGGCGCGGGGGAACGACCGATCACGGCTCCCGCGGTGCCCGCGCGCGCTGCCACCACTCGCGGATCGTCGCGACCTCCTGGTCGAACGCCGGGTCCGGCACCAGCAGCGAGTGGATCGGCGCGCGCAGGCGGTACCGGTGGCCGCGCGCGGTGACGCGGACGGTCCGCGTGCCCATCGTGCTCAGCGCCTCGACGTGCGTGATCTCCCGCCACGGCAGCACGATCCGGCGCAGGCCGCGCAGCACCAGGGCCTCCGGCGTGAGGTCCACGCCGGACCGCGGCTGGAGCACCAGCAGGACGACGACGAGCACGGCGCAGGCGCTGCCGCCCACGCGGCCCGGCCACTGGCCGGTGACGGCGTTGAGCGTCATCCGGACGAAGATCAGCCCGTAGAGGATCAGCCCGAGCGGGCCGAACCTGGGGCGGAAGCGGACGGTCACGGCGCGGAGGCTACCGCCGCGCGGCGAGTGAGCGTTCGGTGGCGACGCAGGAGACGAGGCAGCGCTCCTTCGCGTCGTTGCGGAGCCGGTCCGGGTCCTCGCCGAGCGACGGCGACCGCCGCCGCCCGGACGGGGTCGGGGTTCGTCGGCCGAGCCTGGCAGAGCGGTAGCGTCGCCGCCATGACGCTGGACCCCCGCCCCGTCGACGCCTCGCGCTGCACGCTGTCGCGCATCATGACCGTGGTCGACGCGAACCTGCACGGCAACATCCACGGTGGCGTGATCATGAAGCTGGTCGACGACGCGGCCGGCGTCGTCGCCGCCCGCCACTCCGGCGGCCGCGCGGTGACGGCGGCGATGGACGAGATGGTCTTCCTCGTCCCGGTCCACGTCGGCGACCTCGTCCACGCGCACGCCCAGGTCAACTGGGCCGGCCGCACGTCGATGGAGATCGGCGTGCGCGTCGAGGCGGAGCGCTGGGACGAGGTGGGGGAGCCGTTGCACACGTCGACGGCGTACCTCGTCTACGTCGCGCTGGACTCGCGCGGCAAGCCCCGCGAGGTGCCGCCGGTGTCGTTCGCCGACGGCGACGACGTCGCGCCGCGGCGGTTCCGCGAGGCGGAGATCCGCCGGACGCACCGCCTCGCGCGGCGCCAGGCGATCAACGCCTCGCGGCAGCCGTAGCTACGTCGGGCAGACCGGCGGGAGCAGCCAGGTCACCGCGCGCGTCGGGTCCTGGAGGACGTCGTGCACGCTCGGCCGCTGCGGGTTGTACGGGAGGCAGTCGCTCGGGTAGCAGCCGTTCTCGTCGCAGCCGGCGTGCGCCGGGACGGTCGCGAGCAGCGGGAGCGCGAGCAGCGGGACGAGGAGCAGGCGGCGCATGCGGGCGTACCTCCGGGTGTCGAGGGGACGCGCCGTAGGGTGCCCGACCCGCGCCACCTCCGCAACGCCGCCTACCCGGCGACCGCGGTGACGCCGCGGCGGACCAGCACCGGCGCCGAGCCGGGGCGCCACCGCCACAGCCCCTCGCGCGCGCGGAACAGCACCTGGCCCGCCCGGTCGAGCTCCACCGACCCCGCCTCCTCGTGGAACGTCAGCAACGTCGCGGTCCTCGTGCCGCGCCAGGGCAGCCGCAGGATCCGGGCCCGCTCCGTCCAGTCGGGCATGCAGCACGTGGTGACGGCGAGGCGGGTGTCGCCGCGCGCGACGAGGTCCCCCACTGCGACGTGCAGCCGTTCGCCGTGCCCGAGGTCGCGGTCGCGGTCCACGTCCACGACGACGACGTCCTCGGGGTCCTCCCACGCGACGGCGACCGCGAGCGTGTGCGCGTCGAACCAGGTGACACTCGTCGCCGAGGGCGGGGGCGTGTAGTCGGGCCGCGGGTCCTGGGGCAGGCCGCGGATCGGCGTGACGCGGCGCGACCGCAGGTCCGTGACGATGACGCCGCCAGCGGGGGCGCCCTGGACGTAGGGAGCCGGGCAGGCGGCCGTGGCGAGGCGCCGGCCGTCCGGGGAGACCGCGGGGGCGGTGCCGGTGGTGACGTCGCGCACCGCGCCGGTGCGGTCCATCGCCGCGACGCGGCAGCCGCCGCGTTCGAAGTAGACCAGCGAACGGTCCGGCGACCAGGCGAGCCCCGAGCCGGTCGCGTCGGCGGGCAGCCGCCCGAGCTGGGCGCGTTGCGCGCCGGTGGTCGTCGAGACGACGAGGACGCGGCGGTCGGCGCCCACGACGACGGCGGAGTCGTCGGGGTACCCCGCGACCGCCGGGTGGGCCGGCCGCGTCGGCGTCGCGGTCGCCGGGGGCGGTGACGTCGGCGGCGCCGTGGGCGCGGGCGCCACCGGTTCGAGCGTGGCGGCGTCGGGGCGCAGGGCGTTGGTGGCGACGGCGGCCGACGCGACCAGCGCGAGCGCGATGGCGGCGCCGGCGGCCGCCCGGGTACGGCGGCGGTGGCTCGCGACGCGGTGGAACACGCCGTCCAGCGCGTCCGGCGACGTCCGGGCCGCCGCGGCGCGGTCGGCCAGCGCCGCGGCGAGCCGCTCCTCGGGGGTGGTCATCGGTCCTCCAGGGCACGGGTGAGGGCGGCCAGGCCGCGGGAGGCGTGCGACTTCACGGCGCCGCGGGAGAGGCCGAGCGCCGCGGCGATGTCCGCCTCGGAGAACGCCGCGTAGTACCGCAGCACGAGCACCTCGCGCTGCCGCCGCGGCAGCGTCGCGAGGGCGGCGCGCACCGCCGCGTGCTCCTCCCTGGTGATCGCGTCGCCCTCGGGCGAGGGCACGTCGACCGGTGGCGGCTCGGGGTGGCGGCGGGCGGTGCGCAGGCGGCGCAGCCGGGAGTGGGCGGCGTTGACGACGCAGGCGCGGAGGTAGCCGTAGGCCGCCTCCTCGTCGCGCAGCCGCCGCCACCGCCGGTGCAGCCGCGCGAACGCCTCCTGCACCACGTCCTCGGCCGTGCCGTCGTCGTCCACGAGCAGCACGGCGAGCCGAACCAGACCGGCGTAGTGCCGCCGGAACAGCGCGGTCACGGCCGCGTCCGCCCCGGTGTCCCCCGCCAGCACCGCATCCGTCGTCGTCACACCTGTTGGACGTTCGGGACGCGCCGCGGTTTACCGGGACCGCTGATTTCCCGCCTCTAGACGCGCATCTCCGCGGGCTCGCCGTCGACGACGAGGTCCGGCTCGGTCACCTTCCGCACGTCGTCCACCGACACGCCCGGCGCCAGCTCGCGCAGCACCAGGCCGTCCGGTGTGACGTCGATCACGGCCAGGTCGGTGATGATCCGGTGGACGACGCGGCGGCCGGTGTACGGCAGCGAGCACTCGTCGACGATCTTGGGGGAGCCGTCCTTGGCGGCGTGCTCCATCATCACGATCAGCCGCTTGGCGCCGTGGACGAGGTCCATCGCGCCGCCCATCCCCTTGACCATCTTCCCGGGGATCATCCAGTTGGCCAGGTCGCCGTCCTTGGACACCTGCATGGCGCCCAGCACCGCGACGTCGATGTGCCCGCCGCGGATCATCGAGAACGACGTCGCCGAGTCGAAGAACGACGACCCCGGCTGGATCGTGACCGTCTCCTTGCCGGCGTTGATCAGGTCCGGGTCCTCGGTGCCGTCCTCGGGGTACGGGCCGACGCCGAGGATGCCGTTCTCGCTCTGGAGGACGACGTGCACGCCGTCCGGCAGGTAGTTGGGGATCAGCGTCGGCATGCCGATGCCGAGGTTGACGTACTGGCCGTCCTCGAGCTCGGTCGCGACGCGCGCGGCGAGCTGCTCGCGGGTCAGTGCCATGTCAGCCCGCCTTCCGCACGGTGCGGCGTTCGATCCGCTTCTCGCCCTCGCCGACCGGCACGACGCGCTGCACGAACACCCCCGGCGTGTGCACCTCGGCCGGGTCCAGCTCGCCCGGCTCCACGAGGTTCTCGACCTCCGCGATCGTCACGCGGCCGGCGGCGGCGCAGAGCGGGTTGAAGTTCCGCGCGGCCATCCGGTAGACGAGGTTGCCGTGCCGGTCGCCCTTCCAGGCCCGCACCAGCGCGAAGTCGGTGACGATCGACTCCTCGAGGACGTAGTCGCGGTCGCCGAACGTCCGCGTCTCCTTCTTCGGCGACGCGAGCGCGATGCCGCCGCTGCCGTCGTACTTCCACGGCAGGCCGCCCTCGGCCACCTGGGTGCCGACGCCGGCCGGCGTGTAGAACGCCGGGATGCCCGCGCCGCCGGCGCGGAGGCGTTCGGCCAGGGTGCCCTGCGGCGTCAGCTCGACCTCGAGCTCGCCGGAGAGGAACTGGCGTTCGAACTCCTTGTTCTCGCCGACGTAGCTGCTCGTCATCCGGCGCAGCCGCTTCGCCTGGAGCAGCAGGCCTAGGCCCCACTCGTCGACGCCGCAGTTGTTCGAGACGACCGACAGGTCGTCGACGCCCGCGTCGAGGAGGGCCTGGATGAGAACGGAGGGGATGCCGCAGAGCCCGAACCCGCCGACGGCCAGCGTCGCCCCCGGCGGGATGTCGGCGACCGCGGCACTGGGGTCGCTGACAACCTTGTCCATGACGCGGGAGCCTAGGGCATGACGGCGCGCTCGACCTCGGCGCGCCTGGCGAGCGCGGCGGGGTCGGCGTTGCGGCAGAGGACGAGGCCGCCGCCGCCCGCCAGCGCGGCCAGCGCGAACGGCACCGGGTCGGTGCCGGCGACGAGTACGCGGCGCGGGTCGGGCGCGTGCGGCGGCGTGGTCGCCGGACCGCGCGGCGGGAACCGGTCGCCGTGCACCGGCACCTCCTCGGCGTAGTCGAGCACGCCCGGGTACGGCCGGCTCAACGGCCCGGCGAACGGCCGCAGCGACAGCGCCACCACCTCGTCCCGCCCGGCGAGCGGCAGCCGGTCCTCCGCGACGAACGCCACGCCGCCGTCGTCGGCGAGCACGCACCCGGCCGCCCACACCGCGAGCGTCACGACGACGGCCTGCCAGTGCGGCGGTAGCAGCACCGCGACGGCGTCGCCCGGCGCCACGCCGAGGCCGTCCACGAGGAGGTTCGCGGTCTTGGCGACCCAGTTGTCGGCGGTGGCGTAGGAGAGCTCGGTGCGCTCGCCGGTGGCGTCGTCGTAGAACGTCAGGAACGGCGTGCCCGGCTCGGCCGGCACCCGCGCGCCGAGGACGTGCGCCAGCGCGTCCAGGTCAGCAGCCCTCGGGCTCGTCGGCGGCGGTGAGCGTCTTCACCGGCGACGGCGTCGCGGTCGGCGTGCCGACCGACGGCGGCGCGGTGGTCGGCGCGGCGGTGCGGACGACGACCTCGCGGGCGCCGGTGTAGTTGGCGCCGATCACGACCTCGATGGTGCTGCCGAGCGTCTGGTCGAGCTGCGTGGACGAGCCGGGGATCGCGGCGGCGACGGTGCGCGCGCTGTCCGCCTTGGACGGGCCGTGCCGGACGATCGTGGTGGCGTACGACGACGCGTCGGCGTCGCCGGTGCCGAGCACCTGGAAGCCGACGCCCGCGAGGTCCTCGCCGGCCTTGCGGGCGGTGCCGGCGACGCCGGTGCCGTTGAGCACCTTCAGCCGGATGCGGGACGGCCGGACGATGAGGTCGGTCGGCTGCTGGGTCGGGGCGGGGGAGGCGCCGGCGCTGATCGCGTCGTCGGCGCGGATCGACGCGAACAGCGCGTCGTCGGCCTCCTTGTCCAGCTCCACGACGAGCGCCTTGCCGTGGTAGACGCCCTTCGGGTGGTACGGCACGGTGACGAACACGATCTTCGCCGGGTCGAGGCCGCGCAGCTTCGTGGCCAGCGCCTTCATGTCGTTGAACGACAGCTTGTCGTCGACGGTGAGCGACCGGGCGACGGTGTCGAGGAACCGGTACAGCCGGTCCGGGCGGGCCAGGATGCCGAGGCTGGTGGCGCGGCGCAGCATCGAGCCGAGGAACTGCTGCTGCCGCTGGATGCGGCCGAAGTCGCCGCGCGGGTCGAACTTCCGCGCCCGCACGAACGCCAGCGCCTGCGTGCCGCGCACCCGGCTGCGGCCGGCCGGCAGGTCGAGCGCGGCGTCCTTGTCCTTCGCCGCCTCGGGCAGGCAGACGTCGACGCCGCCGAGCGCGTCGACCATCTTGAGGAAGCCGCGGAAGTCGACCTCGAGGTAGTGGTCGACGTAGATGCCGGAGAGCTGCTCGATGGTGCGGATGAGCATGGCCGGGCCGCCGCCCTTGCGCTCGGCCTCGCCCTTGCCGTACGCGGTGTTGATCCGGCCGAAGCCGTGGCCCGGGATCTCCACCCACGAGTCGCGGGGGAACGACACCAGCACGGCCTTGTCCCGCTTCGGCGACAGGTGCACCAGGATGATCGAGTCGGTGAGCTTGGCGCCCGGGTTGGCCTCGGTGCCGGCGGCCTTCAGCTCCTCCTTGGACAGCCCGTCGCGCGAGTCGGAGCCGACGAGGAGGAAGTTCAGCGCCTTGCCGCCGTCGCCGTCGGCCTTGGCCGGGCGGGCCTGCTTGGTCTCCTCGTCGGTGCCGCAGAAGATGCAGGTGCGGTTGACGTGGCTGTTGATCAGCGCGAGCGCGCCGAAGCCGACCACGCTCGCCGCGAGCACGGACACCGAGGTGACGACGGCGACCCAGGAGAGCAGGCGGGCGACCCGGCGGCGGCGGGACCGGCGGCGCGGCCGCGCGGGCACGGCGGCCGGGGGCGCGGCGGCGGGCTCCGCCGGCGGCCCGGCCGGTCCCGGGACCTCCGGGCCGTCCTCGGTCACGTCAGGCCGCGCACGGGTCGTCGGCGGCGGTGGCGACCGGCGGGCGGCTCGCCGTCGGGCGCGGCGCGGGCGGTGGCGACGAGGACGTCACCTTCACCGCGAGCGGCTTCTGGTAGTCGCGGCCGACGATCAACGTCAGCGTGCCCGGCGCGGCCGGCCCGGGCTCGGCCTTCGCGCCGTGCAGCGCGGCGACGAGCGTCGCGGCGGCGGCCTCGTTGCCGGGGGCGTAGCGGACGGTGGTGCGCTCGTACGACGAGCCGTCGGCGTTGCCGGTGCCGACGACGCGGAAGCCGACGTCGCGCAGGTCGTTCGCCGCACCGGCGGCGCGGCGCGGGACGCCGGTGCCGTTGAGGACGTTCACCCGGACGTCGCGCGGCGCGACGGTGAGCTTGGCGGGCACCGGCGCGGGCGGCTTGGTGAGCGGCTGGTCGTGCGCGATCGCCTGGTACATGTCGCGGCCGGCGACCTCGTCCAGCAGCACGACGGACTGGCCGTTGCGCATCGCCAGCCGGTCCACCGGCGCGGTGACGAACGCCACGCGCCCCGGGTCGAGCCCCTTCATCGCGAGCGCGAGCGACTTCATGTCGTCGAAGCCGAGCCGGTCGTCGACCTGCACCGACTTGGTGGCGACGTCGAGGAACGACTTGAGCTTGAACGGGTTGAGCAGCACGCCGAGGCTGGTGGCCCGGCGCAGCAGCGCGCCGAGGAACTGCTGCTGGCGCTGGATGCGGTCCAGGTCGCCGCGCGGGAGGCCGTGCCGCTGGCGGACGAACGCGAGCGCCTGCTGGCCCTTGATGTGGCTCTTGCCGGCCGGCAGGTCGATGCCGGAGAACGAGTCCTTGGCGGGCTTCGGCAGGCAGACGTCGACGCCGTCGAGGGCGTCGACCAGCCGCTGGAACCCGGCGAAGTTGACCTCGAGGTAGTGGTCGACGCGCACGCCGGTGAGGTGCTCGACGGTCTGGATCGCGAGCGCCGGGCCGCCGTCGGAGAACGCCGTGTTGATCTTCGCGCTGCGCAGCGGCTTGCCGCCGTGGGCGGGGATCTCGACGTAGGAGTCGCGGGGGAAGCTGACGAGCGTCACGTGCTTACGGTCGGCCGCGAGGTGGATCAGGATCATCGTGTCCGACCGCCGGCCGGGCGTGAACTCCGTCGCCGCCTTGCGCAGCTCCTCCTTGGACAGCCCGTCGCGGGAGTCGGAGCCGACGAGGAGGAAGTTCAGCGCCTTGCCGCCGACGCGGGCGGGGCGGTTGCCGCCGATGTGCAACGGCAGCCGGTCGATGTTGCCGTCGTAGTAGCGGTACAGCGCGTACCCGACGCCGCTCGTCGCCACGATCGCGAACGACGTGAGGACGGCGACCCAGGACAGCACGCGCGCCAGGCGGCCGCGCTCGCGGCGCGCGGGACGGCGGCCGCGCGGGTCCAGCTCCGGCGGCAGCACGAGACCGTGCGGGTTGTCGCTCACAGGGCGTGCGTCTCCACGAAGGACAGGACGAACGGGCGCGGCCGTTGGTTGCGCGCCGGATCAGCGTAGCGAACGGGCTTGGCTCCGCCCGGTAACCCGCTGCTAGCCTCGCAGGCACCATGAAGGCTCTCGTCCTCTCGGGCGGCGCCGGTACGCGCCTGCGCCCGATCACGCACACGTCCGCGAAGCAGCTCGTGCCGATCGCGAACAAGCCCACGCTGTTCTACGGCCTGGAGGCGATCCGCGACGCGGGCGTCACCGACGTCGGGATCATCGTCGGCGACACCGCGCCGGAGATCATGGCCGCCGTCGGCGACGGCAGCGCGCTCGGCATCTCCGTCACCTACATCCGCCAGGACGCGCCGCTCGGGCTGGCGCACTGCGTGCTCATCGCGCGCGACTTCCTCGGCGACGACGACTTCGTGATGTACCTCGGCGACAACTTCATCGTCGGGGGCATCACCGAGCTGGTCGACGAGTTCAAGCGGGACCAGCCGGACGCGCAGATCCTGCTGACCAAGGTCGACAACCCGTCGCAGTTCGGCGTCGCCGAGCTCGGCCCGGACGGCCGCGTGCAGTCGCTCGTGGAGAAGCCGAAGGAGCCGCGCAGCGACCTCGCGCTCGTCGGCGTCTACATGTTCGGCCCGTCGATCCACGAGGCGGTCGGCGCCATCAAGCCGAGCGCCCGCAACGAGCTGGAGATCACCGACGCGATCCAGTGGCTGGTCGACGCGGGCCGCGACGTGCGCCCGCACCTCGTCACCGGCTACTGGAAGGACACCGGCCGCCTCGAGGACATGCTCGAGTGCAACCGCAAGGTGCTGGAGTCGCTGGAGCCGGCCGTGCACGGCACCGTCGACGCCGAGTCGCGGCTGGTCGGCCGCGTCGTGGTCGAGGAGGGCGCGTCGATCGTCCGCTCGACCGTGCGCGGCCCGGCGATCATCGGGCGCGGCACGCGGATCGTGGACACCTACGTGGGGCCGTTCACCTCGATCTACCACTCCTGCCTGGTCGAGCGGACCGAGGTCGAGCACTCGATCGTGCTGGAGTCGACGCACATCGCCGACATCCAGCGGATCGAGGACTCGCTCATCGGCAAGGAGGTCGAGCTCTCCCGCTCGGTCACCCAGCCCAAGGCTCTGCGGCTCATGCTCGGCGACCACAGCCGGGTCGCCATCCCGTGAGCGGCGGCGGGGGGCCGTTCGACCTCTACGACCCGGAGTCCGGCGTCGGGCCGCCGCCGGAGCCGCTGGCCGCCCCGCCGGCCCGCCGCCGGCGCGGGGGCGGCCGGCCCGCCGTGGCCGTGCTCGCGTTCGTCCTCGTGACCGCGGGGGTGCTGGCGCTGCGCGCCGCGGGCGGCGTGCGGCACGCCGATCCGCTCCCGCCGTCGCCGCGGCACGAGGCCCTGGCGCCGCTCGCGGCGTTCAAGCCGGTGACGTACACCGGCAGGGGGCCGAAGACGATCCGGCTCCAGCGGCCGGCGCCGGGCGCGATGCTGCTGGCGGTCCAGGGCGGCGGCGGCGACGAGGAGTTCACCGTCACCTCGCGGAGCGCCGACGGCGTCGAGATCGCGACGCTGGTGTGGGCGAGGCACGCGGCGTTCGACGGCGTCGTCCCGCTGGACTTCGGCGAGGACATCGTCGGCAACGCCGTGGCGCTCGACGTCGCGTCCCGGCACCCGTGGACGTTGCGGCTGCTCCCGGTGTCGACGGCGCCGGAGCTCGGCGCGCGGGGCTACCGCGGTCACGACATGCAGGTGCTCCACCACACCGGCGACACGGTGACGTACCGGGTGTCCGGCAACGACCGCGCCGAGCAGTTCGGCGTGTTCGTCGGCCACGACACGGTGCACTGGCCGTCCGAGCCGATCCTGGAGGTCGAGCCGGTCCACGACCTGCTGCTGACCGTGCACGACGGCGACTACCTGTACGTGTTCGCGGCCGGCGGCTGGACGATCACCCCCCGGTAGCGCGGCGGCGGGCGATCTCGCCGGCGCCGAAGTCGACGAGCTCGCGCTGGCGCATCAGCCGGGCCGTGCCCTCGCCCGCCGGGCCGGCCCGCACGCCCGCCCCGCTCGCCTCGAACGCCGCCCCGACGTCCGGGAAGTCCGAGTCGTCGGTCTCCCACTCCGGGAACGTCACCCACTCGCGCCGCCCGCCGGCCAGCACCGCCGCGCCCTGCTGCTCGACCCGCTTCGCCGGATACTCCGCGCGGGCCTCGGCGAGGTGCAGCGAGGAGTTGTTGACGTGCCCCACGCCGAGCAGCAGCACGTGCGCGTCCAGCTCGTACAGGCGGGCGAGCGGCGACTCCTCGCCGAGGCCGAACGGCAGCGGGTGCGGCTCCAGCACGCGTTCGGCGAGCGGGCCCACCGCGCCGAACGACAGGTGCGGGTGCGCCGACCGGCGCGCGCCGGGCCAGCGCAGCACGCAGTCCGCGACCGCGCCCATCTGCCGGGTCGACGCGGTCCGCGGGTCGAACGCCGGCGTCTCCGCGCGGATCACCGGCCACCACGCCTCCGGGACCGGCGGGTGCCGCCACAGCGACGGCTCCGTCCGCCCCGTGGAGAACGCCGGCACGACCAGCGTGCCGTCCGGCCCCAGCACCGCGAGCAGCGCCTCGACCACCGCCTCCGGGCCGCCCGCGACCCAGCCGAGCGCGCTCAGCCGCGAGTGCGCCAGCACGACGCCGCCCTCCGGCACGCCGAGCGCGCGCAGGTCCGCGACCAGCCGCCGGACCGTCACCGGCGTCCCCTGCGCCGTCCCCGCCACGACCTCCGCCTCACCCACGGCGGCACCGTACCGGCAGGAAGGGCGGCGCGGGCGCCGAAGTGCGGGGGTGGACGCACACCCCCTCCTCCTTCAGGAGCCCAGCCGTGAAGTTCCGTTCCCTCGCGTTCGTCGCGACCCCCGCGGTGGCCGTTCTCGCCACCGTCGCGCACGCCGCGGCCCCCGCCGCCCCGCCCAAGCCGCTCGTCGTCACCGACGCCGCCGGCGACGCCAACGCGATCAACGGCGCCGGCGTCGTGTCCGGCGGCGGCGTGCCGGAGGGCGTGCCCACCGACCCCGCCAGTATGGCGGCCTACGACATCCGCTCGGTGACGTTCGCCGCCACCGGCAAGGTCACCAGCAAGAAGGTCCGCGGCAAGACGGTGAAGACGTTCGGCTGCACCGGCTACACCGTGGCGATGGAGATGGCGGGCACGCCGTCGACCACCGCCACGCTGTACCGCGTGCAGGCGCAGACGCCGTTGCACTCGACGTTCTGGCTCCAGTTCTCGAACCCGGCGGGCGGCGAGACGTCGTCGGTCCTGCGCTTCAACGTCCCGGCGTCCCCGACCGACCCGACGGCGACGACGAAGAGCGTCCCGCTCGTCAACCCGGCGAAGGTCGTCGGCAACAAGGTGGTCTTCACCGTCACCGCCGCCGACCTCGGCAAGGCCGGCGAGAAGCTCGGCCGCGCCACCATCACGAACATCGGCGCCGACGTGCGCACCGCCACGCCGCGCGCCACCGCCCCGATGTGGGACCAGCTCGTCACCGACGGGTCGCAGGTCTGGCGGGTCTGCCCGCAGTAGCCGCCGCGGGCGCGGTTCCCGGCCGCCACGCGCAACCGGGAACCGCGCCCCGGAGTCTGGGAGGATGACCGCGCTCGTCCCCCGACCCCGAGGACTCCCATGCGACTGCTCGTCACCGGTGGCGCCGGCTTCATCGGCTCGCAGTACGTCCGTTCGCTGCTCGCCGAGCGCGACGACGTCGAGGTCACCGTCTACGACAAGCTCACCTACGCCGGCAACCTTGCCAACCTCGCGCCCGTTGCCGACCACCCGCGGTACCGGTTCGTGCAGGGGGACATCTGCGACGCGACGCTGCTCGCCGAGGTGCTGCCCGGCCACGACGCGGTCGTGAACTTCGCCGCCGAGACGCACGTCGACCGGTCGATCAGCGGCGCCGCCGACTTCGTCGTCACCAACGTCCTCGGCGCGCAGACGCTGTTCGACGCGGCGTTGCGGCTGGACGTGCCGCGCGTCGTGCACGTCTCCACGGACGAGGTCTACGGCTCGATCCCGGAGGGGGAGTTCCGGGAGACCGACGTCCTCGAGCCGAACTCGCCGTACTCCGCCGCGAAGGCCGGCGCCGACCTCATCGCGCGGGCGTACCACGTCACCCACGGGCTCAACATCAGCATCACCCGCTGCTCCAACAACTACGGGCCGTTCCAGTTCCCGGAGAAGGTCATCCCGCTGTTCGTGACCAACCTCATCGACGGCAAGAAGGTCCCGCTCTACGGCGACGGCCTCAACGTCCGGGACTGGCTCTACGTGGACGACCACTGCCGCGGCATCCAGCTCGTCCTCGACCAAGGCGCGCCCGGCGAGGTCTACAACATCGGCGGCGGCGTCGAGCTCACCAACAAGGAGCTCACCCAGCGGCTGCTCGACGCGTGCGGCGCGACGTGGGACTCGGTCGAGTACGTTGAGGACCGCAAGGGCCACGACCGCCGCTACGCCATCGACGACTCGAAGCTGCGCGGGCTCGGCTACGCGCCCCGGACGACGTTCGACCAGGGGCTCGCCGAGACGGTGCGGTGGTACCGCGACAACGAGGCCTGGTGGCGCCCGCTCAAGGAGAAGGCCGCGCTGCCGGGCTAGCGCTAGGCCGGCTTGCGGCCGTGCCAGGCGAGGTACATGTAGCCGGGCGTGAGGCCGGCGGTGCGGGCCAGGTCGTCGTCCATGACCACCGTGAGGTCGTCCGGCTTGGCGGCGGCGAGGATCGACGGCACGTCCCACTCCGGGAACAGCTCCGGCCACTCCGGGTCGTTCGCGAGGACGTGCCGGCGGAACTCCTCGGTGCAGAGCAGGTCGGTCTCGAAGCCGTGCGAGCGCAGCCGGTCGGTGAGGTCCAGGCCGAACCGCCAGAACACCGGCGTCATGTCGCCGTGGAACTCCGGCTCGGTCGGCGGCGCCGTCTCGCCCTGCGGCACCGGCACCAGCAGGATCACGCTGCCGCCCGGCTTGAGCACGCGGAACACCTCGCGCAGCGCGGCGTCGGTGTCCGGCACGTGCTCCAGGACGTGCGAGGTCATGATCACGTCGAGCGACGCGTCCGGCAGCGCCATGTCCTGGAGGTCCAGCGCGATGTCCGCCTTGTGCGCGCGGAGGTCGTAGTCGCTGGACAGGTACTCGAGGCGCTGCTTCATCGCGTCGCGGTACTCGCCGCCGAGCCGCGGGCTGGTCTCCAGCAGCCGCGTCTCCCGCGTCACCGGCACCCGCGAGACGAGGCAGTGGAACAGCCAGCGGTCGCGGCCGATGGCGCCGCAGCTCGGGCAGATGGCGCGTTCGCAGTGCATGGGCGGGGTGAACGCCTCGCCCTCCCACGTGCAGACGACGCACCGCACGCCGGTGCTCGCCGGGGTGAGCGGCTCGAACGGCCGCAGCGTGAGTGGGGGCGGCGGCGCGGGCGGTGCGGGTGCCGCCGCCGGTGCCTCGCCGGAGGGCGCCGACCCCCGCAGGCGGGCCAGCGTCTCCGCCGCCTTCCGCCGTGCCGCGTCCACCACCGACATGCGTTGCCTCCCGAAGCCCTGCGACACTGCCGGACGCATCCTGTCACCGAAGGGCCGAAACCATGACCTCCGCGCCGTTGCGCGCCCTCGTCGTCGGCGCGGGCGGCCAGCTCGGCACCGACCTGCTCACCGTGCTCGGCGGCTCCGCGCGCGGCCTCACCCGGGCCGACCTCGACGTCACCGACGGCGCCGCCGTGCGCGCGGCCGTCGGCGACTGGGCGCTGGCAGTCCGCGACCGGCCCGGGCCGTTGACGATCTTCAACGCCGCCGCCTGGACGAACGTCGACGGCGCCGAGGAGGCCGAGGAGGCGGCGTACGCCGCGAACGCCGCCGCCCCCGCGCACCTGGCCATCGCCGCCGAGGCGGCCGGCGCGCGGCTGGTCCACGTGTCGACCGACTACGTGTTCGCCGGCGACGCGGACGCGCCGTACGAGGTGGACGCGCCGACCGCCCCGCGCTCGGCGTACGGCCGCACCAAGCTGGCGGGGGAGGAGGCGGTGCTCGCCGCGAGCGCGGGCGCGTACGTCGTCCGCACCGCCTGGGTCTACGGCGCCACCGGCGGCAACTTCGTGAAGACCATGGCCCGGCTGGAGCGCGAACGGGAGACGGTGTCCGTCGTCGACGACCAGCGCGGCTCGCCGACCTGGTCGGCCGACCTGGCCCGGGGGCTGGTCGCGCTGGCCCGCCGCGCGCCCGCCCCCGGCGTCTACCACTGCACCAACGGCGGCGAGACGACCTGGTACGGCTTCGCGCGGGCGGTGTTCGAGGAGCTCGGCGCCGACCCGGAGCGGGTGCGGCCGTGCACGACCGCCGACTTCCCGCGGCCGGCGCCGCGGCCGGCGTACTCGGTGCTCTCCGACCGGGCCTGGCGCGAGGCGGGGCTGGACCCGCTGCCGGAGTGGCGGGCGGCGTTGCGGGCGGCGTTCGCGACCGCGGGGGACGCGCTACGGGGGTGACCCCGGCGCCAGGTTTCCGGCGAGTTCGGTCAAGACGGGGACGCGGGGCGACGACGCCTTGCACAGTGAAGTGACGCCCTCGACCCCTCGGGACCCCGCCTTGCGCCGCCTGATGCAGAGCCTCGCCGTGCTCACCGCGACCCCCCTCGCGCTCGCCCTGCCGGTGGTGGGGCGCCCGCTGCCGCGGCCGCACGTCGTGCACGCCTCCGTCGTGGAGGCGCCCGTCGCCGGCATCGACGCCGCCTCGGCGCGCTCCGTCGCCGGCTGGGGCCTGGCCGGCCCCGCCACCGCGCGGCCGCTGGCGCTCACGCGCCAGGTGCGGGCGGCGGCGTTCTCCGCGCTCGGCGTGACCTGGGCCGGCGGCGGCGAGTACGAGGTGCTCGCGCGGGTCCGGCAGGGCGGCCGTTGGACGGACTGGCACGCGCTCGACGCCGACGCCGACCACGGCCCGGACACCTCGGTCGAGACGGAGGCGCGGGCCGGGACGGCGCCGTGGTTCACCGGCCCCGCCGACGGCTACCAGGTGCGCGTCGGCGTTGTTGGCGGCGCGGCGCCGCGCGACGTCCGCGTGGCGCTGGTCGACCCGGGGCGTTCCGACGCCGACGGGTCGCTCGGCGCGTCGCCGACGCTCGGCTCGTCCAGCGCCGACGCGTCGATCGGGCAGCCGGCGATCGTGACGCGCGCGCAGTGGGGCGCCGACGAGTCGTTGCGGTCGGGCAGCCCATCGTACGGCGACACGATCCGGATGGGCTTCGTCCACCACACCGACACGTCGAACTCCTACACGTCGTCCCAGGCGGCGGCGATGGTGCGCAGCGTCTACGCGTACCACGTCCGCAGCCGCGGCTGGAGCGACATCGGCTACAACTTCCTCGTCGACAAGTACGGCCGCGTCTTCGAGGGCCGGTACGGCGGCGTCGACCGGCCGGTCATCGGCGCGCACACGGGCGGGTTCAACAGCAACACATTCGGCGTCTCGCTGCTCGGCACGTACACCACCGTCGCCCCGACCTCCGGCCAGCTCGCCGCGCTGGAGAAGGTGTTCGCCTGGAAGCTCGGGCTGCACTACGTCAACCCGCTCGCCCGCACCACCCTGACCTCCGCCGGCGGGACCAAGTACGCCAGCGGCACGCGGGTGACGTTCGACAACGTCTCCGGCCACCGCGACGCGGGCCTCACCTCGTGCCCCGGCAACCAGACCTACAGCCGGCTCGGCTCCATCCGCGCCGCGATCAAGTCGTACATGGGCGCGTCGCTCTACGGGCCGTCGGTGTCGGCGACGTCGGTGACGTACCTGACGACGCCGTCGGTGACGGTGCGGGCGACCGTGCCCGGCGGGCAGGCGTGGAAGCTCACCGTCCGCAACCACCGCAGCGGCACCGTCCTGCGCACGCTCTCCGGCACCACGTCCTCGGCGATCGCGGCGACGTGGGACCTCAGGTCGTCGCTCGGCGTCCCGGCGACGCCGGACACGTACGACCTCACGCTGACCTCGTGGAACGCTGCCTCCACCGCGCGGCCGTTCACCGCCGCCGTCGCGGTGCGGTCGCCGCTGCCGTCGGCGGTGTCGGTCGCGCGCACCTCCGGCACGCCGTACGCGATGGTCGACGCCGGGCGCCTCTACGGCGTGTCCGCGCCGCTCGCGGCGGCGTTGCGGCCGCAGCCGTCGGTCACCGGCTGGTACGGCTCCGTCTCCGCGCTCGCCGCGCCGCTCGCGCCGCCGCGTGAGGGGATGGTCGTGAAGAACGCGGCCGGCACGGTCTGGCTCGTCGTGGACGGGTCGCGGCGGCCGGTGTCGTCGTCGGTTGCCGCCGCGCTGGGGCTGCCCGCCGCGCGGCTGCTGCCGGACGCTGTGCTGTCGGCGCTGCCGGCCGGCCCGGGCTGGACCGACGGCTCGCGGCACCCGGACGGCGCCGTCGTCACGTCGCCTGACGGCGCGTGGCGGCTGGAGAGCGGGGTACGGCGGCCGTTCACGTCGCCGGCGTCGCGGTCGTCGTGGTCTCGTTCCGCGGTCGTGGTGGCGGCCCTGCCCGGCGACCTCGCGCTGCCGCTCGGCGCGCCCCTCGCGCCGCCGGAGGGCGTCGTCCTGCGCACCGCGACCGGCGGCGCCGTCGTCAGCGGCGGGACGTTGCGGCCGGTGTCCGCCGGCTACCCGATCGACACCGCGCCGCTCGCGACCGCCGCGGACCTGGCGGCGCTGCCCGCCGGTGCTGTGGTGGAGGCCGGGCGGCACGCGCCCGGCACGCTGCTCAAGTCCGGCACCACCTACTACGAGGTGCTCGGCACCACCCGCCGCCTGGTCGACCCCGCGCTCGCGGCGTCGGACCCGCGCGTGGCGGTGGCGGCGTTCGCCGGCGAGGTCGCCGCGCTGACCGGCGCCCGCTGGCTGCCGCCGTCCGGCGTCGCCGGCCGCGCCGCCGACGGCACCGTGCGCGTCGTCGAGGCCGGCCGCCTCGTCACTCTGGCCCCGTCCGTCGCCGCGTCGCTGGGCTACGCCGGCGCCGCGCTGCCAACGTTGGCGGCGGCCGACTTCGGACCGTTGCCTCTCTCGTCGTCGCTCGCGAACGCCGCCGCCCACCCGGCCGGCACCGTCGTCACCGACGGCACGGCGTTCTGGCTGCTCGACGCGTCCGCGCGGCGGCCGCTGGCGGCGTCGCTGGTGCCGACCTGGCTCGGGCGGCCGGCGCTGCCCGCGACGGCGGCCGACCTGGCGTTGCCGGTGGGGGCGGTGGCGCCGCCCGCGACCGGTGCGTGGGTCGCGACGCCGGACGGCGCGCGGTGGCTGGTGGACGGCGGCTACCGGCACGCGGTCTCGGCGACCGTGGCCCACCGCCTCGGCCTGGACCAGGTGCAGCCCGTTCCGGTGCCCTCCGCCGACCTGACGGCGGCGACCAAGTCCGGCACCGCGACCCCGTAGGCGCGCTCAATCGATAATGCTATCGTTATCGCGTGACGGGGGAGTCGTGGTCGGTCGAGTTCCACCCGGCGTGCGAGGAGTGGGCGGGCTCGCTCGACCGTGACGACGGCGAGGCGTTGCTGGCCGCGATCCGCGTGCTGCGGGTCGAGGGGCCGGCGCTGGGCCGTCCGCTCGTGGACACGATCGTGGGCAGCCGCCACCCGAACATGAAGGAGCTCCGGCCGGGGTCCACCGGCCGGACCGAGGTCCGGGTGCTGTTCGCGTTCGACCGGGAGCGCCGCGCGATCCTGCTCGTGGGTGGCGACAAGAGCGGCGACTGGTCTCGGTGGTACCGGAAGAACGTGCCGCTCGCGGACGAGCGGTTCGAGGAGCACCAGCGCACACTCACGCACGTGGCGAAGCGACGGAGAGGCAAGCGATGAGCCTGAAGGACTGGGAACGGCGGGTCCTGTCGGCACCGGGGGCCGAGGAGCGCGTCGCCGAGATCGAGAACGAGCTGCGGCTGGCGGCGGGGCTGACGGCGTTGCGCGAGGAGGCCGGGCTGTCCCAGCGCGAGCTCGCGCAGCGGGCGGGGGTGTCGCAGCCACGCGTGGCCGCGATCGAGCGGTCGAAGAACGTCACGATGGACGTGCTGGAGCAGTACGTCGGCGCCCTCGGCTACGAGCTCCAGGTCACGGCCGTGCGCGGGCGCAAGAAGGTCCCGCTGCTGCGCACGCGGGGGCAGGCGCGCGGCAGCGTCGCCTAGAGGCTACGAGGTCGCCGGCGACCTCGTAGGCGCGCCCACGCTGATCAATGCTGCGCTCTGTGCGGCCGCGCGCGTGCGTGCGCAGCATTGATCGCCCGGCCGCTAGAGGCCGAGGTCGCCGGCGATCTCGCGCCAGCGCTTGGCGAACGCCTCTTCCGAGAAGTCGTTCGCCCGCTGCACGGCGGAGGTGGCGAGGCGGGCGCGCAACGTCTCGTCGTGCGCCACCTGCTCGGTCCGCCGCCCGAGCTCGTCCGGCGTCGACCAGCGGAAGCCGTCGACGCCGTCGCGGACGATCTCGCGCTGCCCGGCGCGGTCGATGACGATCGGTACGCAGCCGCCCGCCATCGCCTCGACGGTCGTCATGCCGAAGTGCTCCATGGACCACGGCGCCTTGGCCTCGCTCTCGCCGAGGCCGGTCGCCGACCAGAAGATCGACGCCTCGTCCAGGAGGCGCTCGACCAGGCGGCGGGGCGCGTTCGGGTGGATCTCGACGGGCAGGCCCTCGGCGGCGGCGCGGACCTCGTCCAGGTACGGGAGCTGCGACGGCTCGCAGCCGCCGACGACGTGCAACGTCCAGCCGTCGAGGCGCCCCGCACGCGAGAACTCCCCGAACATCCGCACCATCTCGAGCTGCCGCTTGGCGTGGCCGAGGCCGGGCCGGAAGAACCGGCCGACGGTGACGATGGTCTTGGTGCGCTTCGACGCGGGCTCCAGCTCGCCGACGCGGATCGGCGGGAAGAGGACGGCCGAGTCGCGGTTCCAGAACTTGCTGATCCAGCCGCGCGTGAACTCGGAGTTGGCGAGCACCAGCTCGTACGCGTCGAGGAACGACAGGTCCGTCGGGTCGTTGGACAGCCACGGGAACCGGTGCACGACGCGGAGCTGCCAGCCGGCCGCCTCCTCGCCGAGCCGCAGCCGGGAGACGGCGACGCCGAGGTCGCGGGTGTCGTGCTCGCCGGGCCGGAACGTCTCGGAGACGAGGTGCAGCTCGGAGCCGTGGCCGGCGGTGCCGAAGTCGAAGTCGAAGTCGTGGAACTCCGACACGACGTCGACGCGGGCCAGCTCCTTGCCGGTCTCGTCGAGGACGCGCAGCTCGGTCGGCGGGCCGCCGGGGCGGCCGAGCGCCATGGCGAGGTGCCGGCGCTGGCCGGGCGGCAGCGAGATGACGCCGTTGCCCTGCGTCCACGCCCACGAACGCCGCAGCCCGCCCTCGGGCGGGTACCAGCCGATGCCGTGGGTGAGCCGCCCGGGCATGCCGCGCGCGACGCGCGGCGCGACGTGCCGCAGCACGAACCGCCGCCACGGTTCGGCCGTCGCGTCGAACGGCGTGGGGAAGAAGCAGAGGAACAGGTTGTGCTTGGCGCGCGGCGCGAGCCGGCTCATGTGGGTGGAGTTGACGAAGAGGTCGTACTCCTCGGACAGGAGCTGGAGGTCGAAGTCGCCCCGGTCGGGGACGACGCGCAGCCGGCAGCCGGACAGGTCGAGGCCGAGGTGGTCGGCGAGCTCGTCGCGGCCGACGTCGGAGTGGCCGACGAGGTCGACCTGCCAGCCGTCGCCGGCGAGCACCTCGGCCAGCTTGCCGCTGTGCCGCTCGCCGCCGCCCATGGAGTGCCAGAAACGGTTGTAGACAGCGGCTCGACGGGGCTCGGACACGCTGCTCACGCCCCGGATCGTAGGGCCAGGGCGCGCGCGTAGCCGCGCGCCGTCTCGGCCGCGCACCGCGCCCAGGTGAACGCGCGGGCGTGCGCGGCCCGCTCGGCCCGAGCGGCGGGGCCGCCGTCGCCGTCGGCGAGGGCCTTCGCCAGCGCCGCCGCCAGCGCCTCCGCGTCGCCCACCGGCACGAACGCCGCGTGCTCGCCGAGCACCTCGCGCAGCACCGCCAGGTCGCTCGCCACGACCGGCGTGCCGGTCGCCAGCGCCTCCAGCGGCGGCAGGCCGAACCCCTCGTACCGCGACGGGAACGCCAGCACCGACGCGTGCGCGACGGCCGCGACGAGGTCGGCGCCGCCGACGTAGCCGGGCGTCACGACGGCGTCGCGCGGCAGCCCCGACGCGTCCAGCGCCGGCCCCCAGCCGGCCGGGCCGGCGAGCACGACCGGCGGCGCGGCCGGGTCGGTCGCGTGCAGCGAGGCCATGGCGCGCAGCAGGACGGGGACGTTCTTGCGGGGCTCGAGGTTGCCGACGAACAGCACGTACCGCTCCGGCAGCCAGGCCGGGCGCGGCCCGGGGTCGGCGAACCACCGCGGCGCGACGCCCAGCGGCGTCACGAGGACACGTTCCTCCGGCAGGTCGTAGCGCGTGCGCACCTCGGCGGCCACGGCGTTGCTCGGCGTCAGCACCAGCCCGCCGCGCCGCAGCGCCCGCGGCACCAGCGCCCGGTAGCGCAGCGTCGCGGGCGTGACGGTGTCGGCGTGCTGCTCGTACGACAGGTCGTGGATGGTCACGACGCCCGCCGCGCGGCGGGTGGGCGGCAGCACGAAGTTGGTGCCGTGGAACACGTCGACCCGGCCGGACAGCCACTCCACCGGCGGCAGGTCCGCATTCGCCCACAGCGTCTGCAACGCCCGCGCCGAGAAGCGGCGGGGCGCCACGGCGTGACCGCGCGGCAGGCCGCCCACACCGCGCCAGGTGAACGCCGTCAGCACCGGCTCCACCTCGGGCGGCAGCGCGGCGAGCAGCTCGGCGACGTAGTGGCCGACCCCGGTCCGCGTGCCGAGCAGCGGGGTCGCGTCCAGGCCGACCCTCACCGGCGGGTGACCAGCCAGCGTTCGAGCTCCGCGCGGGGCACGGTGCGCGAACGGTCGATCTCCCGGCGGCGGCGCAGCATCGCCGGGAGGAGCCGCAGGTAGGACAGGCAGACGCGGACCTGCAGCCGCGTCTGCGACAGGTCGGGCCGCGCCCGCGCGGCGAGCCCCTGGCGCAGCGTGCGGCGCGCGATCGACGCGACGGTGAGCGGGTAGCGCAGCACCTGGCGCACGGCGAGCGGGCGGGAGGCGTTCTTGGTGAGCATGAGCAGCCGGTTGCGCTGGACGTGGAACTGGAACACCGGCGACGTCTCGCCGCTGCTCGCCGAGTGGTGGTGGCGCAGCACGGCGGTGGGCTCGTACGCGATCCGCCAGCCGGCCGCGCGGACCCGCCAGGACAGGTCGGTGTCCTCGTAGTAGAGGAAGAAGTCGTCGTCGAACAGGCCGACGGTGTCGAGCACCTCGCGGCGGAACGCCGCGCCGTTGCCGCAGAACGAGAACACCTCCTCGCGCGCGTCGTACTGCCCCTCGTCGACCTCCTGGAAGCCGCGGTCGGCGCCGTACCCCTCGCGCAGCACGATGCCGCCGGCGTTGTTGACGACGTCGAGCCGCGGCACGTCGCCCGGCAGGTCGAACGACGCCTCCCCGCCCCCGGCGGTCGCGCGCAGCGTGACCGCGCCGCCGTCCCACGACAGCGTCACGTCCTTGTCCCGCTCGGCCGCCCAGGTGAACGCGACGCGGTGCGGCCCCGCGCTGTCCGGCAGCGGCAGCAACAGCTCGCCCTCCGGCCGGGTCCACGCCCAGGCGCCCGGCTCGTACCCCCAGGACAGGCGCTCCCAGAGCGGCTTCGCCGGCTCGCCGCCGACGGTGACGGCGTGCACGCGGACACCGAGCTCGCGCGGGTCTGCGCCGCCCGGCGTGAACCCCTCCGTGCGCAACGACAGCCGCGCGAACCGCGGCAGGAACACGATCTTCGGCGTCACCACGCCCACGTCCGGCTGCTCGTCCAGCGCGGCCAGCGTCTGCCGCAGCCAGGACGGCTCGGGGACGGCGTCGTTGTTGAGCAGCACGACGAACGGCGTCGTGCAGGTGCGCAGCGCGGCGTTGTTGCCGCCGGCGAAGCCGAGGTTGGCGCCAGTCTCGACCACCCGCACCCACGGGTAGTCACGGCGCAGCAGCTCGACCGAGCCGTCGGTGGAGGCGTTGTCGGCGACGACGGTCTCGAAGTCGCTCACGTCCTGCTTGGCGAGCGCGTCGAGGCAGGGGCCGAGCAGGTGGGCGCCGTTCCAGTTGACGATGACGACCGTCGCGCGGGTCACTGCCCGGCCCCGGTGGTGCGGGTGACGTAGCGGACGTCCACGATGCCGGCGGAGGAGTTGCCGCGGATGCGGAACGTGTCGTGGAACCGCCCGGTCGCCAGCGTGTCGCCGGTGTCCGGGTCGGTGACGCCGACGGCGACGATGAACGACCCCATCACCGGCGGCAGCTCCGGCACGACGAAGTCGACCCAGTACCGGCCCGGCCGGTTGGGCACGACGGCGCTGCCGTCCTGGCCCATCACCCAGATCGGGATGTCGCCGGCGCCGAGCACGACGACCTGCACCTGCCCGCCGATCGGCGCGGTGCCGTCGAGCACCTCGACCTCGACGCGGATCGCCAGCGGCTCGCCGCCGAAGAACCCGTCCTTCGGGTCGCCGCCGGGGACGTCGGACACGATCGCGCCGTGGATGTAGGCGCCACCGGCCGGCTCGGCGTCCTCCGGGATCACGACCGGCTGCGACGACGTGCCGAGGATGCCGCGCAGCGTGCCCGTCGCGAAGCCGGGGTCGCCGATGTACTTCACGTTGCCGTGGTCGAGCACGACCGTGCGGGTGCAGATGTTCTCGACCAGATCGAGCGAGTGGCTGACGAACAGGATCGTCCGGCCGTCCTTCTGGAACTCGTCGATCTTCGCCAGGCACTTGCGCTGGAACGCCTCGTCGCCGACCGCCAGCACCTCGTCCACCAGCAGGATGTCCGGGTCGATGTGCACGGCCACCGCGAAGCCGAGCCGGACGTACATGCCGGACGAGTAGTTCTTGACCTGGTTGTCGATGAACGGCTCGAGCTCGCTGAACGCCACGATCTCGTCGAAGTGCCGGTCCACCTCCTTGCGCGACAGGCCGAGGAGGGAGGCGTTGAGATAGACGTTGTCGCGGCCGGAGAGCTCGCCGTTGAAGCCGGCTCCCAGCTCCAGCAACGACGCGATGCGGCCGTTGACGGTGACCGTGCCGGAGGTCGGCTGGAGGATGCCGGCGAGCAGCTTCAGCGTCGTGCTCTTGCCGGAGCCGTTCGCGCCGATCAGCCCGACCGTCTCGCCGCGGTCGATCTCGAGCGACAGGTCGCGGACCGCCCAGAACTCCTCGGCCTCCTGGCCGCGGTTGACGAACCGTTCCTTGAGGCTGGTCGCGCGCTTGCGGTGGATGAGGAACCGCTTCGAGACGTCGATCGCCGAGATCGCGGCGCCGCCCACGCTAGAGATCCTCGGCGAAGTCGCCGCGCATCCGGCGGAACACCGTCAGCCCGGCCGCGAACGTCACGAGCGACACCGCCGCGCCGATGCCCAGCACCAGCAGGTAGCCGGCGTAGCCGCGGTAGGCGAGGAGCTGGACCCGCTGCCCGTTGGCGGTGATGTCGGAGGTCACGTAGAGCGCCCGCTGGAACGTCGCGGTGACGCCCGCCATCGGGTTCAGGAAGTAGACCCAGTACAGGTTGTGCGGCGCGAGCCGGGCGTGCACGAGGTGCATGCCGTAGATCACCGGGTTCAGCCAGAACCAGGCGAGCAGCAGCACGTCGACGAGGTGCTGCACGTCGCGGTAGCGCACCGTCAGCGACCCGACGAGCATCGCCAGCCCGATCGAGAACAGCAGCAGCACCGCCATCGCCGGTAGCAGCAGCACGAGCTGCGGCCCGAACGCCTTGCGGTGGAACAGCAGCAGGAAGACCGCGAACACGCCCATCTGGAGCACGAAGTGCACGGCGGCGTAGCCGACGGACACGAGCGGCAGCACGGTGGTGGGGAAGCGGACCTTCTTCACCAGGTTGGCGTTGCCGACGACGCTCCCGCAGCCGAACGCCACCGCGCTCGCGAACGCGTTCCACGGCAGCAGGCCGGCCATGAGGTAGACGGCGAAGTTCGGGACGCCGTTGGGGATGATGACGCTGAAGACCAGGTAGTAGACGGTCAGCAGCAGCAACGGCGTGGCGAGGCTCCACACGAAGCCGAGGGCGCTGGCCTGGTACTTCACCTTGAGGTCCTTGCGGACCAGGTTGACGAGCAGCTCCCACCGCAGCCGGGACTGCGCGGTCGCGCGCGCCTCGGCGACGACTGTCATGGCCGCGATTCTAGGGGTGGGTGCGTCCGGCGCCCGCGCCGGACGCACCCACCCGTGCCCGGCGCTTCCGGGAAGCGGGCCGTGCGGGGAGAAAGCGCGAAACGCTTCCCGAACGGGCGCGTGGGCGCCGGCGCGCGGACGGCGACCGGCTACGGCGCGCAGACGCGGAGCTCGTCCAACGTCCAGGTGCCGGGCTCGACCATCTCGTGCCACACGGCGAGGCCGACGATGTGCGTGCCCTGGCGGGCGCGGACGAGGCGCCGGGAGGCGGCGGCCGGGTAGCCGGCCGGCTCGACCACCGTGCCGGCCGGCAGCGACCGGCCGAGGTGGGCGCGGGTCAGCGCGACCGGGTCACCCGCCTCCACGGCGCCGAGGCCGTGGAACGCCGCCACCTGCGGTCGCGGGCAGTCGAGGCTGTCGTCGACGAAGACGTGGTGCCGGTCGGTGACGGTGAGCGCGGCGGGCGCGGCGAGGACGGCGCTGCCGGTGTCGCAGCGCACCTCGACCCGGCCGGGCCGCAGCGCGACCTCGACGGCCGAACGCCCCGGCGGCACGATCGCGGCCTCGTCGCCGGCGAGCACGCGGACGGCCTGGCCGGTGGCGTTGGTGACGTCGAGCCGCACGCCGGAACGCCCCACCGACGCGTGGGGGCGGGCGACGACGGCGCGGTCGGCGTAGCAGGCGACGGACGCGCTGGCGGGGGCGGTGGAAGGCCCGGCGACGCCGTACCAGCCGAGGCCGGTGACGGCGAGCGCGACGGCGGCGCCCGACCGGACCGCGCGGCGGCGGGCGGCGCGGCGGCGGCCGCGCGCGAGCGCGGCGGTGTCCAGCAACGGCGACGGCGCGACGCCGGAGGCGATGCGGGCGAGCTCGCCGGAGAGGTCGTTCACCACGCCTCCACCTCCCGCAGGACGAGCGCGGGCGGCGCGGGCTCGCCGAGCAGCTCGCGGAGGCGGTCGAGGCCGCGCGAGACGTGCTTCTTGACCGAGCCGGTGGAGCAGCCGAGCGCGGCGGCGGTGTCGGCCTCGCTGAGGTCGGCGTAGAAGCGCAGGACGACGGCGGCGCGCTGCCGGGCCGGGAGCAGCCGCAACGCCCGCACGAGCGGTTCGCGCTCGGCGACGGCGAGGGTGTCGTCGCCGCCCGCCGCGTCGGGCAGGGTGTCGACCGGCACCTCGGTGGCGGACCGGCGGCGCCACCAGGCGGCGTTGGCGTTCACGAGCACCTTCCGCGCGTACGCCTCGACCTGGGAGAGGTCGCGGATGCGGTGGCAGTGGACGTAGGTCTGCGCCAGCGCGGTCTGCACGAGGTCCTCGGCGAGGTGCCGGTCGCCGGTGAGGAAGAACGCGGTCCGGGTGAGGGCCGCGCCGCGGTCGCGGACGAACGCCGTGAACGCGGCGTCCCGCTGCTCCACCGCGTACCTCCGCCTCGCCGCGCGGGGGTCGCGCGTGTCCCGAGCAGCGTTCGCCGCGCGGGCCGCGCGCTCCTGCCGGTCACAGCCGCACCTGCGCGGAGACGGGGTCGTGCGCGCCGGGCACGCCGCCGTAGACGACGGTGGCGGTCCGGCCACCGGGGGCGGTGAGGCGGGCGGTGCCGGTGGCGTCGGTGCGCGCGCCGGCGATGGTGCGGCCGCCGGACACCAGCCGAACGGCCTGCCCCGGCAGCGGGGTGCCGTCGCCGGAGCGCAGGGTGGCGGCGACGGTCCGGCGGGTGGCCGGGCCGGAGACGGCGACGCGCAACGACGTCCGCCGCAGCAGCGCGTCGCACGCGGTGAGCGAGACGGTGGCGCCGGCCGGGGCGGCGAGCGTGGTGTCGGCGCGGTGGCCGACCTCGCCGGTGCCGAGTGGCGTGGCGTCGAGCGCGGCCTCGGCGTGGTCGTAGCGGATGGTGGAGACGGCGACGCCGGTGAGGGTGCCGCTCACGGTCTGCGCGGCGCGGGCGAGGTCGGCGCGGCGGAGCGTCAGGGTGAACGCGCTCGCGCGGGCGTCGGCGGTCAGCAGCAGGTCGGTCGCGATGTCCGGCGTCTCGGTGGCGTCGCCGTACGTCGCGTCCTTGCGGGCGGCGTAGACGAGCGGGCGGCGGTTCGCCGTGAACGTCAGCAGCAGGCCGTGGCCGGTGCCGACGGCTGGGCCGGCGGCGTTCAGCGCGGCGACCTTGGCGGTGACGACGACGTCGGTGGCGGTGACGCGGACGGTGACGGCGGTCGCGTCGAGGTCGTCGTCGGGGACGGTCGCGCCGGCGCCGGCGCCGGTCTCGTAGAACGTGTCCGCGCGCGGGTCGGCCCACGCGGTGACGCAGGGGCTGGCCGCGCCGCCCGCCGAGCGGGGAACGGGCATGGCCGCGACAGCCAGCGCCGCCGCGAGCAGCAGGCGCGGGCGAGGGGGGGACGCGGCGATCCCTTTCCGGCGGGCGGCGCGGGTCATCGGGCCCGTTCCGGGGCGGTGGCGCCGCGCAGTGCGGCGCGGCGCGCGGCGGCGGCCGCGGCGGCCGTGAGCGCGGCGGCGCCGAGCAGCAGCGGCGCGGCGGGCGGGTCGTCGTCGGTCGACTCCTCCGCCGTCTCGAGCTCGGTGTCGTCCTGCGCGCGCAGGCCGGCCTGCGGCTGCGCGGCGTTGACCTGCTGGGCGTTGGCGCCTGGGCCGGGCGGGGGCGCGGGGGGCGCGGGCGGGGCCGGGGGAGCGGCGGCAGGCGCCGGGGCGGGCGCGGGAGCGGGTGGCGGCGGCGGGGCCGCGGGCGGCGCGACGGTGGCGACCGGGGCCGCCAACGCCGCCGCGCAGGCGGCCGTGACGCGGCCGGTGGCGGACGTGCCGCCGTAGGCGACGGTGACCGGCAGCGAGTGCCGCGACGCGGTGCGCGCGACCGGGCAGGACACCGCGACGTCGACCGTGAACGCCCCCGGGCGCGGCGCGGCGGGCAGCACCCGCAGCACGCCGGTCGACGCGGCGCGCACGGTCACCGGCGCGGGCCGGGCGAGCGAGCGGGCGGCGGTCTCGACGGCGAGCGCGGCGCGTTCGGCCGAGCAGACGAACGGCGCGCCCGCAGGCACGACCTCGTCGCCGCGCAGGCCGCCGCAGCGCAGCCCGCCGGCCGGGACGTAGGTGCCGCTGGCGTCGGAGAGGCGGGCCAGGTCGGCGACGCCGGCGGCGTACCCCATCGCGACGAGGCCGAGGTGCGCGACGCCCTGGCGGCGCAGCTCGGCGCCGACGGCGGCGACGGCGCGGGTGCCGTACGGCGCGTCCAGCTCCTGGTCGGTCGCGCTGACGAGCAGCCGCGCGGCGCCGTCCCGCCAGCCGGCGCCCTGGCCGGGCGCGACGGCGTCGAGGAAGTTGTCGTCGGCCGAGCCGGGCGAGCCGGTGCCGGTGAGGAGCTGGTCGACGCCGAGGAGCTGCGCCTGCGCGCGGTCGAACACGTACGCCGTGTCGCTGCTCGACACGAGCACCTCGGGGCGGACGGCGGCGAGCGCGGCGAGGAACTCCGCCGGCGCCGACACCGGCAGCACGCGGCGGAACAGCACCGGCGGCCGGTACGCCGGGTTCGCCGGGTCGGCGAGCGGGTCGGCCTGGCGGGGGTCGGCGTGCGGCACCGCCTGGCTCGCCGCGCGCGGCGCGGACCCGGCGAGCGCGAGGCCGACGCGCAGGTCGACGCCGTCGCGTCGCAGCCGGGTGACGGCGGTGGCGAGGTCGCGGCGCAGCCCGTCGAGCGTCAGCGTCATCGAGGTGGACGTGTCGAGCAGCACCATGACGTCCACGCGCGGCGGCAGCGGGCGCACCCGAACGGGGACGTGCGCGACGGCCGTCCGCCCGGCGGGCAGCCGGACCGTGACGGAGCCGACGGAGACGACGGGCGGGGTCGCGGGCGTCGCGGCGGCGACGACCGTCCCGAGCAGGACCGCGGCGAACGCCGCGCGCAGCGGCGTCCTCACGAGTCCAGCGCCAGGACGTAGCCGGCGGCGGCGTAGCCGCAGGGCGGGTGCTCGCAGTGGACGGCGTACGACGCGCCGGTGACGCCCTCGTACGTGCCGAACTGCGAGGCGGCGGTGACGTTGACGTAGCCGTCGTCCGAGCCGGGCAGCGGGTGGGCGAGCGGGTCGCGGCCGACGATGCTGCCGACCGACGACGAGTAGCCGGTGCAGGTGGGGCGGGCGGCGGCGACGGCGTCGGCCTGCGCCGAGCGGGAGCCGTACGCGCCGGGGCAGAGCGCGAAGTCGTACCCGCCGCCGCCGCGCACGTCGACCGCGAGCACGACGCCGGCGAGCATCCGGCGGCCGAGCGTCGGCAGCGTCCACGCGCCCCGGTCGGCCTGGTACGCCGCCGACGTCGGCGGCGCGGGCGCCGGCGCGATCGGTGCCGCCGCGAACGGCACGGCGTACAGGTGCCCGACCTTCGTCACCTTCTCGGTGCCGTCGAAGCCGCGCAGCGTGTACGACACGGTCGACCCGGGCGGGCCGGCGAGCACGAGGACGTAGTCGCCGGGCTCGACGCGGGCGTTGGCGGGTGCCGAGTCGACGAGGGTGGCGTTGGGGCAGGTGTCCCGGCCGCAGGCGAACCGCGGCGTCACCGTCGCGGCCTCGAGCGCCGGGCCGGTGCCGTCCTCGCGGCGCAGCACGACCGCGCCCCAGCCGCCGGTGGTGGTGAAGTCGAAGCGGCGGGTGTCGGCCGGGTGCGGCGCGTCCAGCGCCTTCCGCAGCCGGACGTGCACGAGCGAGCTGGCCCGGCCGGTGACGGCGAACGCCGCGTCGGCGACGACGACGGGGTTGCCCGGGTGGCCGGGGGGCGGCCCCGGCACGGCGGACGGGCGGCGGGCCGCGACGGCGCCCACGCCGGTCGCGAGCACGCAGGCGAGGCCGGCCGCCACGAGCGCGGCCGGCCTCGCCTGGGACGTCATGCGGGAGATGTTCTCCTCCGGTGGGCGGACGCCCTTCCTGCTAGGACGCGAGGATCACCGGGGAGGTCGTGCACGCCGAGTTCGTGGCGGCGGTGCAGACGGTCGTGACGGTGAACACGTCGAACACGTTGTCGAACAGCGTGCGCTGCCCGCCGACCGCGTGGACCTCGAAGGCGGCCGGGGCGGTCGGGCTGCCGAGGTCGGCGGCGATGTGGCAGGTGTTGGTGTTGGTGCAGCCGGCGGTGCGCGGGCCGACCGAGTCGACGCGGACGATGTCGATGTCGAACTTCTCGGTCGCGTTGTCGAGGCTGGTCACGCTGACGGTGGCGCCGTAGCTGCCGGCGTCCAGCGTCACGGTGATCTTGATGTGCTCGGTCGGGATCGCGTGGCTGGTGGCCGGGGTGAGCGCGACGGCGGCGGCGGCGAGGCCGGTGGCGGCGAGGCGGGCGAAGCGGTGGTTCACGAATCCTCCAGATCGGGGCGGAACGGGGCCACGGTGCCCCGCCGGAGCATGGATGCGGCGGGGCACCGGAAAGGTTGACCGCCCGGCCGACAGGACTTTTCGCGGCGCCGCCCGAATCCAGGAGGGGTACGCCGTCGTTCCCGTCGTCATGGAGAGGGCTCCCGTGCGCCTGCGCCCGGCACTGCTCTGCGCGGCCCTCGCGCTGGGCGCGGCGGCGTTCCCGGCGCGCGCGGCGGCGCCCGCGCGGCCCGACCCGTGCACGGTCTCCTACGCCGCGCCCACCGGCGACGGCCCGTCGTACTACGCCGGCCCGACCGACCCGGACGTCGACGTCACCGGCGTCACCTGGCGCGTGACGGCGACGGACGTGGTCGTGGTGGCTCGCGTCGCGAAGCTCGCCGACCGGCCCGCGGCCGCGTGGGGCGACGAGTTCGAGGCGGTTGTGGACGACCGCGCGAGCGGGACCCGGGTGTCGTTCGGCTACTTCCGTTCGCTCTCCGGCGGCGGCCCGACGTTCTTCGGCGGGAAGGTCCCCGCCGCCGCCAACCCGGCCGGCGCCACCTGGTCCGCGTACCCCGGCGGCCCGACGCACCTGCTCGCCGACTTCGACCTCGCCCGGAGCCAGGTGACGCTGACGATCCCGCGCACCGACCTGGAGACGGCGTTCGGCAAGCGGCTGAACGCCCTCTCGCTCACCGTGCTGGGCGTCAACACGTACCTGATGGACCCGGCGTACGACCCGGTCATGGCCGACTGGGGCAAGGCGGCGGTCGACCCGCGCGTCACCACGCTGAACGTCGCCGCCTGCGACCGCTGGCTCGCCGCGCGCGGCGCCCGCGCGCCCGCCGCGTCGCCGTGCGCCGTCTCGGTCGTCGCGGTGACCGGTGACGAGACGTCGCGGACGAGCGACGTCGTGCCGACCCGGGACGACAGCGTCGACGTGGCGCGGGTGACGTACGCGGTCACGGCCAAGGACGTGGTCGTGACCATCCGGCTGGCGCGGCTGACCGACCGGCCGCTCGTCGGGACCGGTCAGGGGTACCACGCGCTGTTCGTCAACCGCGGCCAGGTGGTGCGGTTCGGCGTCACCCGCGACGCCGCGTCCGGCACCACGGTCCGCCAGGTCGGCGGCCGCTCGATCGCGCCGGGCGTCGTCCGGGCGAACGTCGACACCGCGCGGTCGCTCGTGACGCTGACCGTGCCGCGCGCGGCGCTGGCGACGGCGTTCCTGCTGAAGGACACCCGCTCGCTGGTGCTGTCCGACCCGGGCGCGGTGGCGTTCTGGACGGCCAACGGCGAGTCGTTCGCGACCGCCGACGGCGACGCGGCCGCGAGGGGCCGCGTGCTGTCGTTCGCCGCCTGCGACAGGGCGGCGCGCCGGTAGGACGGCCCGCCGCTATGCTCGCCGCGATGAGCAGCGACGAGGCGGCCGCGCCCCCGCCGCCCCCCACTCTCACGACCGCCGACCTCGCGGCGTTCCTCCCCGCGCTCGCCGTCGCCGTCGTCGCCGTCTGCTCGCTGGCGCTCGCCCACGCGCACCACCACTCGTTGCCGGCCGTCCTGCTGGCGAGCGCGGCGGTGCTCGCGCTGCTCGGCCTGCTGCTCGCCCGCGTCGCGCGGCCGCGGCTGGTGGGCGACCGCGGCGGGCTGGTCGCGGTGCTGGCGTGCGGGGCGCTCGCGGCGGTGATGTTCCTGCCGGGGTTCTCCTACGGCGTCTCCGACAAGGACCCGGGCGGCTACGTCGCCCACTCCGTGGAGATCGCGCGCGGCGGCTCGTACTCGTTCACCGACCCGGCGCTGGCCGACCCCGAGCTGAAGGTGCAGTACTCGTCGCCGGGGGCGCGGCTGCCCGGCGTGTGGATCCGCAACGCGGACTCCGGGCTGATAGTTCCGCAGTTCTACCACCTGTGGCCGGCGCTGCTGGCGACCGGCTACGACGTCGCCGGCTTCGGCGGGATCACCGCCACGACGCCCCTCGTCGGGGTCGCCGTGGTGATGGCGCTGGTCGGGCTGTTACGCCGCGTCGGGGGTCTCGGCGCCGGCGTGATCGGCGGCGTGCTGCTCGCCACGAACATGCTCCAGGTCTGGCAGGCGAAGTACCCGACGAGCGAGGTGCTCGCCGAGCTGCTGTTCGTCGGCGCGCTGCTCGCCGTCGTCGTCGCCGCGCAGGAACGCTGGCGCCCCGCGGCGTTCCTCGCGTCGGTCCTCGCCGGCATCGGCTTCCTCGGCCGCGCCGACGGCTGGCTGATCGTCATGCTCGCCGCCGCCACCCTCGCCGCGCTCGCCGTCACGCGCCGCGCGGACGGCGAGGTGCTGTGGGGTGTCGCCGGGCTCGCGCTGGTGCTGCCGTACGGGCTGTGGCAGGCGTACGCCGCCGCCGTCTCCTACACCGTCGGCAACGGCGTCCCGTCGCTGCGCAAGACGCTGCTGCTGCTCGCGCTGCTCGCGCTCGGCGCCGCCGGCGCGCGGGTGCTGCTGCGGCGACCGGTCGCCTGGCTGCTCGGCACGTTCGCGCGGCCGCGCGCGCAGGTCGTCACCGGCTTCGCGGTCTGCGCGTTCTACGGCCTGCTGCTCGCGCTCGGCTTCCTGCGGCCGCGGCTGTTCGGCGCCGAGTACTTCGTCTACCAGGGCCGCCGCTATCCGTCGTACGACGAGCTCAACCTGCACCGGCTGGCGTGGTTCGTGTCCGTGCCGGGCTTCGCGCTCGCCGGGCTCGGGCTCGCCGCCGTCGCGCTGCGGCGCTGGCGCACCGCCGCGTGGGCGGTGATCCTGCCGACGCTGCTGCTGCTGCCGGTGTTCGCGTACAAGGCGCACAACTCCACCCGGCTGATGTGGTGGGCGCGCCGCTACGTCTCCAACGTCCTCCCCGGGCTGATGGTGCTCATCGCGCTGGCGCTGGCGTTCGGGCTGGCCTGGCAGTGGCGCGGGCGGCGGCCGCTGCGGGTGCCCGCCGTGCTCGCGGCGGTGGGGCTGTGCGCGTTCTTCCTCTCCGAGTCGCTGCCGCTACGGAGCCACGACGAGTGGCACGGGTCGTTCGGCGTCGCCGAACGCCTCTCCCGCCTCGCCGGCGACGAGCGCGGCGTCTTCCTGTGGCAGCAGCCGGTGTCCTGCTGCGCCGCGCCGACGACGTTGTGGGCGACGCCGGTCTGGCTGGAACGCGGCGAGCTCTCGGTGCTGATGCCGCGCGAGGGGCAGCAGGCGTACGTCGACTCGTACCGCGAGGCGTTCCGCGACGACCCGGTCTTCGTGGTGTGGGCGGGCACCGACCGGCCGCCGGTGCGCGGGCTGATCCTGGTCGACCACCTGACGGGGACGCTGCCGTTCTGGGAGGAGAGCGACGTCAAGCGCCCCGACCACGCGCTGACGATCCCGTACGACTTCAGCGTCTACCGCGTGGCGTAGCCCCCCGGACAGAACGCTTCCCGGAAGCGGGCCGTGCGGGGAGAAAGCGCGGAACGCTTCCCGATCACCCGCACGCCGGGCCGCCCGCGCCTACGTCCAGGAGTCGGCGCGGCCGACGACCTTCGCCGGAACGCCCGCCACGATCGCGCCGGCGGGCACGTCGCGGGTGACCACGGCGCCGGCCGCGACGATCGCGCCGTCGCCGATGGTCACGCCCTTGAGCACGATCGCGCCGGTGCCGACCCACACCCGGTCGCCGATCACGACCGGCGCCGTCATCGGCTGCACCGCGCCGTCGACGGTGATCGCGTGGAAGTCGTTGTCGAGCACCTGCACGTCCCACGACAGCGTGCAGTCGCGGCCGATCGTCACGGAGGTGCCGACGAGGATCTTGGTGAGGCCGTTGACGTTGGTGCCGTGGCCGATGCGCAACGTCCCGGCGTCGACGACGACGCGCACCCCGCGCTGCAACGACACCAGGCCGTCGCAGGCGAACACCGCGCCTTCACGCACCCGGATCACCGACGTGTCGTCGGACGACGTCATGCCGAACGACGCCAGCCCGACGCGCAGCGCACCACCTGGGGCCACGAGAATCCGGGAGGCGCCGTCGATCACGGTGCGGGAGCCGACCCAGATGGACCGCTTGCCGAGGACGCGGTGCCGCAGCACCCCGCCGTAGAACGCGCGGCGCGACGTCTCCCGGCCCGGCCGGAGGTCGCGCACGTAGCGCCGGTACACGCGGAAGTCGCCCACGGCAGGGCAGATTAGACTGCCGCACCGTGACCACCGCCACCACCACGTCCGCGACGACGCGTGCCCGCAGGGCACCGGCCAAGACGCTGGCGCCCGCGCCGGCCACCGAGCCGGCGGAGGAGCGGGTCGACGTCACCGTCGTGCTGCCCTGCTACAACGAGGTGGGGCACGTCGTCGCGGAGCTGGAGCGGATCGACGCCGCGCTCGGCGCGAGCCCGTACACGTACGACCTGGACGTCTACGACGACTGCTCCAGCGACGGCACCCGCGAGCTGCTGGCGGAGGTGGCGGCGAGCGGGCGGTTCCCGCGGCTGCGCTACTTCCCGCGCGCCCGCAACGGCGGCTCCGGCACGATCCGCCGCATCGGCAGCCAGCACGCGCGCGGCGAGTTCGTGGTGTGGACCGACGCGGACATGACGTACCCGAACGAGCGGATCCCCGAGCTGGTCGACCTGCTCGCCAACGACGACGCGTACGACCAGGTGGTGGGCGCGCGCACGACGGAGGAGGGCACGTACAAGCTCCTCCGCGTCCCGGCGAAGTGGGTGATCCGCAAGATCGCCGAACGCCTCACCGGCACGAAGATCCCGGACCTGAACTCCGGGCTGCGGGCGTTCCGCCGCGAGGTGTCGCTGCCGTACCTGCCGCTGCTGCCACCGGGCTTCTCGTGCGTGACGACGCTGACGGTGTCGTTCCTGTCTAACGCGCACGACGTCCAGTACGTGCCGATCGACTACGCGAAGCGCGCCGGCCGGTCGAAGTTCCACTTCACGAAGGACGCCTACCGCTACATCCTCCAGGTGCTGCGGATGGTCATGTACTTCAACCCGCTCAAGGTCCTCATGCCGCTGGCGCTGTGGATCCTCGGCCTCGGCACGGCGAAGCTCGTCTACGACTTGGTGGCGCACCCGTTCCGGATCACCGGGTCGACCGTGCTGACGGTGGTGACCGGCTTCCAGATCGCGGCGCTGGCGCTGATCGCGGACCTCATCGTGCGGTCCCGCCAGCAGCGCTGACCGTGACGGCGGACGCGGCGGTCGAGGACCCGCCGCAACGCCCGCCGCGCCGGCCGCTGCGGACGGCGTTGCGGGTGGGCTTCGCGGTCCTCTGCCTCGGCGGCCTGGCGGCCGCGACGGTGTCGCAGTGGTCGCACGTCCGCGACACGGTCGGGTCGGTGTCGGTGGCGGCGCTGGTGGCGGCGTTCGCGGCGACGGCGGTGGGGGTGCTGTTCGCGCTGCTGTCGTGGCGGGCGGTGCTCGCCGACCTCGGCTCGCCGTTGCGCCTCAAGCACGCGGTCGGCATCTTCGGCATCGGCCAGCTCGGCAAGTACCTGCCGGGCAGCCTGTGGCCGGTCGTCGCGCAGATGGAGCTGGGCCGCGAGCACGGCGTCCCGCGCAAGCGGAGCGCGGTCGCGGCGCTGCTCGTCATCGTCGTGGCGCTGACGGCGGGCGGGCTGCTGTCGGCGGCGACGCTGCCGTTCGCGGCGCGCGAGGCGCTGGGGCCGTACCGGTACGTGTTCCTCGTGCCGGCGGTGGGCCTGCTGCTGCTCTGGCCGAAGGTGTTCAACGCCGTCGCCAACCGCGGCCTGCGCCTGCTCCGCCGCGCCCCCCTCGACCGCGGCCTCAGCCTGCCGGGGATGGCCACGGCGCTGGGCTGGGCGGTGGCGCAGTGGGCCTGCTGGGGCGTCGCGGTGTGGGCGCTGGGCCGGGGGCTGCCGGGCGCGCACGGGCCGTTGCTGGCGCTGTCGCTGGGCGCGTACGCGCTGGCCTGGTCGGCGGGGTTCCTGTTCCTCGTCGCGCCGGCGGGCGCCGGCGTGCGCGAGGGGGCGCTGGTGCTGCTGCTGGCGGCGTCGCTGTCGACCGAGCAGGCGCTCGGTGTCGCGCTGCTGGTGCGGCTGCTGACGACCGTGGCGGACGTGGGCTGGGGACTTGTTGCCGTTGGGACTGTTGTGACGCGTGGGAAACGGGGTCAAGATAGCGGGACGCCCCGCCGACGTTGAGAGACGGGGCCGTCCGCCACGCGCCCGTTACGCCGAACGCCGTACGAGGAGGTCCGCATGCGCCTGCCGCTGCGGGCCGCCCTTGTCGCCGCGCTCGTCGCCGCGCCGCTCGCGGTGCTGCCCGCCGCCCCCGCCGCGGCCGAGGAGGTCTACCCGCGCCCGGCGGACGGCGTGTTCCAGATCGAGGGGCACGGCTGGGGGCACGGCCACGGCCTGAGCCAGTGGGGCGCCGAGGGCGCCGCCCGCCAGGGCGTGGGCTACACGCAGATCCTCAACGCCTACTACCCGGGCACCGCGCAGCAGGCGCTGGCGGCGCGGACCATCCGGGTGCTGATCGGCGAGGACGACCACACCGACGTCGTCACCCGCCCGGCGACCGGCCTCGCCGTCCGCGACCTGGCCAGCGGCGCGCGGTACACGCTGCCGTCCGGACCCACCCGCTGGCGCCTCGTCGGCGACGGCGCCGGGCTGCACGTGCAGGGCTACAACTCGGGCTGGTCCACCTGGTCCACCAGTGGCAGGAGCGCGTGGAGCGGGCCGCTGCAGTTCGAGGGCGCGACGCCGCTGCGGCTCTACCTCCCGGACGGCAGCGCGCGCGACTACCGCGGCGTGCTCCGCGCCGTCCGCACCGGCACCTCGACCCTCAACGTCGTCAACGCGCTCGACCTCGAGCACTACCTGTACGGCGTCGTCCCGCGCGAGTCGTCCGCGTCGTTCCAGGCCGAGGCGCTCAAGGCACAGTCGGTCGCCGCGCGCTCGTACGCCGCGTACAAGCTCGACCACGTCGCCTCCGGGTCGACGTACGACATCTGCTCCACGACGTCCTGCCAGGTCTACGGCGGCGTCCGGCTCATCACCGCGAGCGGCTCCACGATCGAGCTCGAGGCCGCCGCCACCACCAACGCCGTCAACGCCACCAAGGGCGTCACCCGCACCTACGGCGGCAAGGCGATCTTCGCGGAGTTCTCCTCCTCCAACGGCGGCTGGTCGACGAACGGCTCGCAGTCCTACCTCGCCGCGAAGGCCGACCCGTGGGACGCGATCGCGTCGCCGCACCACTACTGGACCGCGCAGGTGACGGCGGCGCAGCTCGAGGCGCGGTACCCGGCGGTCGGGCACCTGCTGCGGCTGCGGGTCACCCAGCGCGACGGCAACGGCGACTGGGGCGGCCGGGTCAAGACGGTGGTGCTGGAGGGCGTCAGCTCGTCCGGCGCCGCCACGTCGGTCACGACGACCGGCGGCGGCGTCTACAACGCCAACCCGTGGCCGCGCTCCGCCGGCGGCCTGCGCGGCTCGTGGTGGCACGTGCGCGCGACGTACGCCGCGGCCGTCGTCTCCAAGAGCACCGCGCCGCGGCTGGTCCGCCCGCCTGGCGCGGCGAAGGGCGACCTCGTCGCGACCGTGAAGAACACCGGCGCGCAGGCCTGGCCGACCGCCGGGCTGCACCTCGCCGTCGCGTCGCCGCTCGGCGCCGCCGACCCGCTCGCCGGCGGCAGCACCAGGCCCGGCGCGTTCGCCGGCAACGTCACCCGCTCCGGCGCGAGCACCGTCGAGCCGGGCGAGGTCGCGAAGTTCGTCGTCCACCTCGACGCGTCCGGCGTCAACGCCGGCACCTACGCCAGGTCCTACGTCGTCCGCATCGGCAGCGGCGGCGGCTTCGGCCAGGCGGTCACCTGGTCGGTGCCGGTCGTCAACCCCGTCTTCACGTCGGCCCTCGGCAGCGTCGTCGCCGCCGGCTCCACCGCGAGCACCGACGCCGACGCGCCGCCCGCCGTCTGGTCCGACGGCACCGTCGTCGTGCCGCGCACGGGCACGGTGTCGTTGCGCGTGCGCATCAAGAACACCGGCAACGTCGCCTGGCCGGTCAACGGCGCCGTCCGGCTGATGACCTCCGACGCGCGCGGCCGGGAGAGCGCCTCCGCCGGCTCGGACTGGCTGTCGAGGACCACCGTGTCGCCGGTCACCGGCGTCGAGGGCGTCTCCGGCGCGACCAGCGTCGCGCCGGGGCAGGTCGGCGTGTTCCCGCTGACGATCCACGGCAACGGCCTCGCCGCCGGCGTGACCACGGAGGCGTTCGAGGCCGCGTGGAACGGCTACCACTGGCTCGACGGCGCGAAGGCGACGCTGCGCGTGGTCCGCGTCGACCCGGCCGTCTCGCGGCTCGCGATGCTGCACGCCGGCCCGGCCGCGAGCACCAGGCTGGTCGCGTACCCGGGCGACCGGCGGACGCTGGTGATCCGGCTGCGCAACCTCGGCGGCGCCGCCTGGCCGGTCGCCGGCAGCGAGGTGCTCGCCACCGCCAACCCGTCCGGCCGCGCCGACGCGCTGCGGACCAGCACCTGGCTCTCCGCGACCCAGCCGGGTCGCCTCGCGGCCAACGTCTCCCGCCCGGGCGTCGCGGCCGTCTACCCCGGCGAGGTCGGCGAGTACCGCGTCCCGATCGACCCCACCAACCGCGCGGCGGGCACGTACGGCGAGTGGTTCCAGGCCACCGCCGGCGCGACCCGCTACGGCCCGGTCGCCGGGACCAGCGTGTCGCTGACGGCGGCGGCGTTCACCGGCTCGCTCACCCGCTACACGACCGGGCTCGTCGTGCCGGCGACGGGGACGGCGACGTTCTCCTTCGACCTGAAGAACACCGGCAACACCGTCTGGCAGGTCGGCGGCTCGGTCCGCGTCACCGCGCCGTCCGCCTCGAAGACCGCCACCTGGCTCACCGCGACCCGCCCCGGCGCCGTCACGGGCAACCTCACCCGCGCCGGCGCGGGGGACGTGCGGCCCGGCGAGGTGGCGCGGTTCGCGTTCACCCTCGGCGGCAACGGCCGCGCGCCCGGGTCGTACCGGGAGACGTTCGGCGTGGGCTGGGAGGCGTGGCGTGCGATGGTTCTCTCCGTGCCGGTGACCTACACGATCCGCTGACCGCGTGACGCGGGTCGGCTTCCTGCTGGAGCAGTGCCTCGCGCCCGTCCCCGGGGGGACGGCGCGGTACTCGCGCGAGCTCGCCGCCGCCCTGGCCGCGACCGCGCCGGACGGGTGCGGCGTCGACGGGTGGACGGCGTTGCACGCCTCGACGGCGGCCGCGGTCGTGCCGGGCGTGGCGGGGCCGCACCGGCTGCCGCTCGGCCGCCGGCCGCTGATCGCGGCCTGGGAGCGCGGCGTCGGGCCGGTGCCGCGCGCCGACCTCGTGCACGCGCCGACGCTGCTCGCGCCGCCCCGGCGCGGCCGGCCGCTCGTCGTGACGGTCCACGACGCCGTGCCGTGGACCCACCCGGAGACGCTGACGCAACGCGGCGTGGCCTGGCACCGGCGGATGGGCGCGCGGGTGGCCGCGTCCGCCGACCTGGTGATCGTGCCGACGGCGGCGGTGCGCGCGGACCTGGCGGAGTTCCTCGACATCGGCGACCGGGTGCGGGTCGTGCCGGAGGGCGCCGACACGATCGCCGTCCCGGCCGACGCCGCCGCCCGGCGCGACCGGCTCGGCCTGCCGGAGCGGTACCTCTGCACGCTCGCCACGCTGGAGCCGCGCAAGGGCCTCGACGTCGCGCTGTCGGCGCTGGCCGAGGCCCCGGCGCCGGACCTGCCGCTCGTCGTGGTCGGCCAGCCCGGCTGGGGCGGCGTCGACCTCGACGCGACCGCCGGCTCGCTCGGCCTCGCCGCCGACCGGGTGCGCGCGCTCGGGCGGCTGCCCGACGACGACCTGGCCGCCGTCCTCGCCGGCGCGCTGGCGCTGGTGGCGCCGTCGCGGGCGGAGGGGTTCGGGCTGCCGGTCGCCGAGGCGATGGCGGCGGGCGTGCCCGTCGTCTGCTCGGACGCCGCCGCCCTGGTCGAGGTCACCGCCGGCGCCGCGCTGACCGTCCCCGTCGGCGACGTGCTCGCGCTCGCCGAGGCGCTGGGGGAGGTCGCGACCGACGAGGCGTTGCGCGCCCGGCTCGTCGCGGCCGGGCTCGCCCGCGCGGCGGACCTGACCTGGCGCAACGCCGCCGAGGCCACCTGGGCGGTGTACGGGGAGCTGCTGTGACGGTCGCCCCCCTCACGCCCGACCGCTACGACGCCGCCGTCGCGCTCTGGCACGAGGCCGGGCTGACCCGGCCGTGGAACGACCCGCACGACGACCTGCGCCGGGCGGTGGACGGCCCCGCCTCCACCGTGCTCGGCGCCGTCGACGACGGGCGGCTGGTCGGCACCGCGATGGTCGGCCACGACGGGCACCGCGGCTGGGTCTACTACCTCGCCGTCGCGACCGACCGGCGGCGCCACGGCGTCGGCACGGCGCTGATGCGCGCCTGCGAGGAGTGGGTCGTCGCGCGGGGCGTCCCGGCGTTGATGCTCATGGTCCGGCACGGCAACGAGGCCGCCGCCGGCTTCTACGAACGCCTCGGCTACGGCCGGTCCGAGGTGAACGTCTACGCCCGCCGGTTGGACTAACGGCGTCGGAACGGCCGCGAGGGGAATAGGCTCAGGGGAGCGGATGGTCCGCCGGAAGGAGCCCGTAGCCAGTTGTCCCCGCGCGTGCTGGTGGACGCCACGGCCGTACCCGCCGACCGTGGCGGCGTCGGGCGTTACGTCGACGGGCTGATCGAGGCGCTGGACCGGGCCGACGCGGACCTGGCTATCGTCTGCCAGCGCGCCGACGCCGACCGCTACGGCCGCAGCGCCCCGAGCGCGCGGATCGTCGCCGGACCGGCCGCGATCGCGCACCGCCCGGCGCGGCTCGCCTGGGAGCAGACCGGGCTGCCGATCGTCGCGCAGCAGGTCCAGGCCGACGTCATCCACTCGCCGCACTACACGCTGCCGCTGCGTGCCGGCCGGCCGGTCGTCGTGACGCTGCACGACGCGACGTTCTTCAGCGAGCCGGAGCTGCACACGGCGGTCAAGGGCTCGTTCTTCCGCTCCGCGATCCGCACCGCCGTGCGCCGCGCTGCGCGCTGCATCGTGCCGTCGAAGGCGACCCGCGACGAGATGATCCGCGTGGTCGACGCCGACCCGACCCGGCTGGACGTGGCGTACCACGGCGTCGACCAGGCGATGTTCCACCCGCCGTCCGAGGCGGAGGTCGCGCGGGTGCAGGGCCGGCTCGGCCTGTCCACCGGCTACGTCGCCTTCCTCGGCATGCTGGAGCCACGCAAGAACGTCCCCGCGCTGGTGCGCGCCTGGGTCGCGACCTGCGAGGGCCGCGACGAGCCGCCGGCGCTGGTGCTCGGCGGCGCGGCCGGCTGGGACGAGGACGTCGACGCGGCCGTCGCCGAGGTGCCCGCCCACCTGCGCTGCCTGCGCCCCGGCTACCTGCCGATCCGCGACCTGCCCGGCTTCCTCGGCGGCGCGCTGGTCGTCGCCTACCCGAGCCACGGCGAGGGGTTCGGCCTGCCGGTGCTCGAGGCGATGGCCTGCGGCGCGGCGGTGCTGACGACGCCGCGGCTGTCGCTGCCGGAGGTCGGCGGCGACGCCGTCGCCTACACCGAGCCGGACGTCGGCGCGATCGCGACGGCCCTCGGCGGGCTGCTCGACGACCCCGACCGGCGGGCGCGGCTCGGCGCGGCCGGCCTCGCCCGCAGCCGGGAGTTCACCTGGGCGGCGAGCGCCGAGGCGCACCTCGCCTCGTACGCCCGCGCCGTCGGTGACTGAGGCCCCCGTCCGGGTCGTCACCGTCACGTACTGGCCCGGCGACGCGCTGGGGTCGTTCCTCTCCTCGCTGCGCACCGCCACCGCCCGCGAGACGCACGTCGTGCTCGCCGACAACGGTTCCGGGGACGGCGTGCCCGAGGCCGCGGCCGCCGCGTACCCGGAGGCGACGCTGCTGCCGACCGGCGGCAACCTCGGCTACGGCGGCGGCGCCAACGCCGGCGCGCGCGGCGGCGACGAGCCGTGGCTGGTCGTCGCGAACCCCGACATCACCTGGCGCCCCGGCTCGCTGGACGAGCTGCTGAAGGCCACCGAGCGCTGGCCGGACGGCGGGGCGTTCGGCCCGGCGATCGTCACACCCGAGGGCGCGCTGTACCCGAGCGCGCGCGGCTTCCCGTCGCTGTCGCGCGGCATCGGCCACGCCCTGCTCGGCTGGTGGTGGCCCGCCAACCCGTGGACCAAGGCGTACCGCCGCGAGTCCGGCGGCCCGGTCGAGGCGCCGGCCGGCTGGCTGTCCGGGTCCTGCCTGCTGCTGCGGCGCGCGGCGTTCGACGCGGTCGGCGGCTTCGACCCCGCGTACTTCATGTACTTCGAGGACCTCGACCTCTGCCGCCGCCTCGCCGACGCCGGCTGGCGGTCCGTCTACGTTCCGTCGGCCGTCGTCGAGCACACCGGCGCGCACTCGACCCGGCGGTCCCGCAAGGCGATGCTGCGCGCGCACCACGCCAGCGCGTACCG
Source organism: Mycobacteriales bacterium (assembly GCA_035714365.1). GTDB lineage: Bacteria > Actinomycetota > Actinomycetes > BP-191 > BP-191 > BP-191. The sequence goes on from DASTMB010000053.1 coordinate 54,130, forward strand.
GTACCTCGCCGGGCAGTACGCCGGGCCGTTCTGGCTGCCGGTGCGGGCGGCGTTGCGGCTCGGGCTGGCCCTCCGCTACGCGCTGTCGCTCGTCGTGCGCGAGCTCGGCGAGGGGGCGAAGCCGACCCGGTCGGCGGACCTGCTGCGGGAGGGCTGATGGACGCGGTGCTGCTCGTCGGGGGCCAGGGGACCCGGCTGCGGCCGCTCACCTGCACCACCCCGAAGCCGATGCTGCCGACGGCCGGCGTGCCGTTCCTCGAGCACCTGCTGGTGCGCGCGCGCGACGCCGGCGTCGACCACGCCGTGCTGTCGACGTCGTACCGGCCGGAGGTGTTCGAGGGGCACTTCGGCTCCGGGGAGGCGCTCGGCCTGCGGATCACCTACGTCACCGAGGCCGAGCCGCTCGGCACCGGCGGCGCGATCCGCAACGTCGCCGAGCACCTGCGCGGCGACGACTTCCTCGTCTTCAACGGCGACGTCCTCTCCGGCGTCGACCTGCGCGCGCTGGTCGCGGCGCACCGGTCGCGGCACGCCGACGCGACGCTGTACCTCACCGAGGTCGCCGACGCGCGGGCGTTCGGCTGCGTGCCGACCGACGACGGCGGCCGGGTCACGGCGTTCCTGGAGAAGATGCCGCAGCCCGTCACCAACCGGATCAACGCCGGGTGCTACGTCTTCGCGCCGTCCGTCCTCGACGCGATCCCGGCCGGGCGGCCGGTGTCGGTGGAGCGGGAGACGTTCCCGGCGCTGCTGTCCTCCGGCGCGCTCGTCTACGGGCACGTGGACCGGTCGTACTGGCTGGACCTCGGCACCCCGGCGGCGTTCGTCACCGGCTGCCGCGACCTGGTGCGCGGCGTGGTTCCGTCCGCCGCGCTGCCCGGCCCGGCCGGGGAGTCGCTGGTGCTCGACGGCGCGGTGGTCGAGGGGGAGGCGACCGGCGGCAGCACCGTCGGGCGCGGCGCGCGGGTCGGCGTCGACGCGTACGTCGACGGCAGCGTGCTGTTCGACGGCGCCGTGGTCGAGCGGGGCGCGCGGGTGACGCGGTCGGTCGTCGGGCGCGGCGCGCATGTCGGCGCGGGGACCGTTCTCGACGGCGTCGTCGTGGGGGACGAGGCCCGCATCGGTGCCCGCAACGAGCTGGTGGACGGCGCCCGCGTGTGGCCCGGCGCCGTCCTCGCCGACGGCGCGGTCCGCTTCAGCCCCGACGCGTAAGGCCCGACGCCCCGCCACGTGTAGGTGGTGCCGGACCGCCCGGTGCCACCCACGAACGCCTAGGCCGCACGTTCGGGAAGCGTTCTGCGCTTTCACCGTGCGCGGGGCGCTTCCCGGAAGCGCCCCGCACCGGCACCTGACTAGATCGCGCCCTTCTCCGGGGCCTTGCCGTTGTTGCCGCCGTACTTGTCCATGAACTCCTGCATCACCGCGCCGGAGACGTCCGAGCACTGCTGCCGCTCGCCCCACGCCGTGATGACGATGTGCTTGTCGTCCGGGAAGTCGGCACGGTCCCACGGCACGACGAGGAACTTGCCGACCGCCGCGTCGGCGGCCTGCTTCAGCGCGTCGATCTGCGCGTCGGTCGCCTTCTTGTCGTACCAGACGACGGTGTACGCGTGCTCCAGGTTGTGGACCGCGCGCTCGGGGGGCGGGTTCTCGTCGCGCGAGTAGAACTTCTTCGCGCCCACCGGCAACGGCGTCGGGTTGTGCTGGCCGGACGTCGGCGGCGCCTGCTTGTAGTCGACGTGGTCGCCGTCGCGCTGGGTGTGCTTCGCGGCGCCGGTCGCCTCGTTCGGGATCTCCTCCGACTTCGCGTCGGAGCACCCGGCGGCGTCGGCGGTGACACCGATGCCGTTCAGCGGCCCGACCTCGTTCTTCTTCTTGCTCTTGACGCTGAAGTAGACGGACCCGCCGATGAGGGCGAGGCCGACCAGCGCGCTGATGACGATCGTGAGGATCGTCTTCCGCCGCTCCTGGGCGCGCGCCTTCCGGCGCTGCTCCTCGATGATCCGGCGCCGGTCGTTCTCAGGTGATCGCTTGGCCACGGGCGGGAGTGTAGTGGTGAAGTGGCCGGGTGACCGGCCCGGCGTTCGCCACGACGGTCCGGCCGGCGCTGCCGACGGACCTGCGACTGACGCTGCTCGCGCTGCGGCGGGGGCCGTACGACCCGCACCTGCGGTTCGAGGCGGACGCCGTCTGGCGGGCCTGCCGGACCCCGCACGGCCCCGGCACGCTCCGGCTGGCGCAGCGCCCCGACGGCGAGATCGCCGTCGCCGCGTGGGGGCCCGGCGCGGAGTGGCTGGTCGCGTCGGCGCCGGACCTCACCGGCGCGCGGGACAGCCTGGACGGCTGGGACCCGCCGTACGCCGTGCTGCGCGACGCCGCCACGCGCAACCCCGGCTTCCGCGTCCCCCGCAGCGGGTTGGTGCTCGACGCGGTCGTGCCCGCGATCATCGAGCAACGCGTCACCGGCCAGGAGGCGTGGCGCTCCTGGCGGCAGCTCGTCCGGCGCTGGGGCGAGCCCGCGCCGGGGCCGTCGCCCGGCCTGTACGTGCCGCCGTCCGCAGAGCTGCTCGCCCGGCTGCCGTCGTGGGAGTGGCACCGGCTCGGCGTCGAGGAGGCGCGCGCCCGGGTGGTGCGGTTCGCGGCGCAGGTCGCGCACCGGCTGGAGGAGGCCGTGACGATGGCGCCGGAGGACGCGCTGCGGCGGCTGCGCGTCGTTCCGGGGATCGGGCCGTGGACGGCGGCCGAGACGGCGCAACGCGCCCTCGGTGACGCCGACGCGGTGTCGGTCGGCGACCTGCACCTCCCGGCGTTCGTCGGCTGGGTGCTCGCGGGGCACCGGGTGGACGACGACGGGATGCTCGAGCTGCTGGAGCCGGTGCGCGGGCACCGCTACCGCGCGACCCGGCTGCTCGAGCTGTCCGGGCTGCGGCACCCGCGGTTCGGCCCGCGCTACAACCCCCGCGACATCCGCCGCGAGTAGCGCGGGGGGCTACCGCTCGACCACGAACCGCCGCGGGTCGCGCGGCGGGCGGTCCGGCGGCGGCGCGGCCGGGTGCCCGACCGCCACCGCGCCCATCGGGTCCCAGTCGTCCGGCAGCCCGAGCGCGCGGCGCACCGGCTCCTTGCAGAACAGCGTGGACGACACCCAGCACGACCCCAGCCCGTCGACGGCGAGTTGCACCAGGAGGTTCTCGACCGCCGCGCCCATCGCGACGAGGAACATCTCCCGCTCGGCGGTCGCGCGGCGTTCGTCGGGGTAGTCGTGCGCGCCCTCGGTGACCAGGCACGGCACCACGAGCAACGGCGCCGCGCCGAGCAGGGCGTCGGAGCGGGCGAGGCGGCGTTCGACCCGGTCGTCGGGGAGGCCGTCGTTGCGCAGGTCGTCGCGCCAGGCCGCGCGCATGGCGTGCAGCAGCGCGTGCCGCGCCTCGTCGGTGTCGACCAGCACGAACCGCCACGGCGTCGTGTGGTGCGGCGCCGGCGCGGTGACGGCGGCGGCGACCGCCTTGCGCACCAGCGCCGGGTCGACCCGGTCCGGCCGGAACGCCCGCACCGTCCGCCGCGCGGTCAGCACCTGGTCGGTGCCGAGCCGGAACATGTCCTCGTGCGCCGGCCGCAGCATCGCCCGCGCGCCGAGCCCGTCGTCGGCGGGCGGCACCAGCCCGCGCACGACCGCGAACGGCACGCCGCCGAGCTTGCCCATCGCCAGCTCGGCCGCCGCCGCGATCTCGTCCGCCTCGGCGACCTGCGTCATGGCCAGCTCGTTGCCGTGCTCGTCGGTCTGCCCGACGAGGTCGCGGACCGCGCCGAGCCCCGCGACGCCGATCGCGACGTCGGTCAGCCCGCGCCGCCACGGCCGCCCGAACGTGTCGCTGACGACGACGCCCACGTCGACGCCGCGGCGTTCGCGCAACGCCGCCCGCAGCCGGCGCGCGCTCGCGTCGGCGTCCTCGGGGAGCAGCGCCAGCGCGTCGCGGGCGACGTTGCTCGTGTCGATCCCGGCGCTCGCGAGGACGAACCCGTGCCGCGTCTCCACGATGCGCGTCGGCCCCCGCCGCGCGACCTCGCGCACCGACTCGGCGTCGATGAGCCGCTGCCGTTGCTCCTCGCGTTCCTCGGCCGTGCCGGAGACCGCGACGAGACGGCCCTCCGCCTTGCTCACGACCTTGCTCGTCACCACGACGACGTCGCCGTCGCGCAGGTCGGTGCCGTCGAGCAGCGCGGCGAGGTCGGTCCCGGGCGTGACCTCCGGAACGCCCGTGACGCCGGTGACCGTGAACGTCATGCCGTCAGCGCGAGCGCCGCCCGCGCGATCGCGGCCGTCGCCTCGACGTCGCTCATCCAGAGCGGCACCGCGCGGCAGCGGATGCCCGCCGCCTCCACCGACGGCACCGCGTCCGCGTCGCTGTCGTCGACCAGCCAGCCGTCGAGCAGCGCGTCGCCGTAGTGGAGCGCGACGGCGGCGGCGGTGCAGTCGACGCCGATCGCGGCGAGCATCCGGTCGGCCATGCCGTGCACCGGCGCGCCGCCGATGATCGGGGAGACGCCGACCTTCGGCGCGGCGCTGCGCTCGACCGCCTCGCGGATGCCGGGCACCGCGAGGATCGTGCCGATGCTGACGACCGGGTTCGACGGCGGCAGCACGATCGTCGTCGCGGCGGCGATCGCGTCGAGCACGCCCGGCGCGGGCGTCGCGTCGCCGGCGAGCCAGACGCGTTCGACCGGGAGGCTCGCGCGCAGCCCCACCCAGTACTCCTGGAAGTGCATCTCGCGCCCGCCCGCCACGACCCGCGTCTCGACGGGGTCGTCGGTCATCGGCAGCAACGTCACCGGCAGCCGCCAGCGCTCCGCGACCCGCCGCGTCACCTCGCTCAGCGGGACCCCGTCGTCCAGCAACGCCCGCCGGTACAGGTGCGTCGCCAGGTCGCGGTCGCCGAGCGTGAACCACGTCGGCGCGCCGTACGCCTCCAGCTCCTTCGCGACCGCGTACGACTCGCCGGCCCGGCCCCAGCCGCGTTCCTCGTCGATGCCGCCGCCGAGCGTGTAGGTCACCGTGTCGAGGTCGGGGCAGACGCGCAGGCCGTGCAGCGTGATGTCGTCGCCGGTGTTGCCGACGACGGTGACCGGCTCGTCGGTGGCCGCGAGCAGCCCCCGCAGGAACCGCGCCGCGCCCACGCCCCCGGCCAGCACCACGATCACGCCGACGACGCTACAGGGCGGCGCCCGCGCGGCCGCACCGGGCGATCGGGAAGCGTTCCGCGCCTCGACCGTGCGGGGGCCGCTTCCGGGAAGCGGCCCGCATAGGCTCCGGGCATGGAACGACCGGGACCGGACGCGCTGCGGCGGGCGTTGCGGCGCGCGCGCGACGGCGCCGCGCTCGACGTCACCGAGGCGACCGTCCTGCTGCACGCGCGCGGCGACGACCTCGCCGACCTCTGCGCGAGCGCGCGCCGGGTCGCCGACGCCGCGCACGGCCACACGGTGACGTACTCGCGCAAGGTGTTCGTGCCGCTGACGCGGCTGTGCCGGGACCGCTGCCACTACTGCACGTTCGCGACCACGCCGGGCCGCCTGCCCGCGCCGTACCTGTCGCCGGACGAGGTGCTCGCCATCGCCCGCGCGGGGCAACGAGCCGGGTGCAAGGAGGCGCTGTTCACGCTGGGGGACCGGCCGGAGGAACGCTGGCCGCAGGCGCGGGAGTGGCTCGACGCGCACGGCTACGACTCGACGCTCGGGTACCTGCGCGCCGTCGCGGTCATGGTGCTGGAGGAGACCGGCCTGCTGCCGCACCTCAACCCGGGCGTCCTGTCGTGGCAGGAGCTCGCCCGGCTGAAGCCGGTCGCGCCGAGCATGGGGATGATGCTGGAGACGACGGCGACGCGGCTCTGGTCGGAGCCGTCGGGGCCGCACTTCGGCTCGCCGGACAAGGAGCCGGCGGTGCGGCTGCGGGTGCTGGAGGACGCCGGCCGCAACGCCGTGCCGTTCACGACCGGCATCCTCGTCGGCATCGGCGAGACGCTCGCCGAACGCGCCGACAGCCTGTTCGCGATCCGCGCCGTCGCGCGGCGGTACGGCGCGGTGCAGGAGGTCATCGTCCAGAACTTCCGCGCCAAGGAGGACACCGCGATGCGCGCGGTGCCGGACGCGGACCTGGATGACCTGCTCGCGACGATCGCGGTGGCGCGGCTGGTGCTGCCGCCGAAGGTGCACGTGCAGGCCCCGCCGAACCTCGTCGCCGGCGAGTACGCGCGCGTCCTCGCCGCCGGCATCGACGACTGGGGCGGCGTTTCGCCGGTCACCCCCGACCACGTCAACCCGGAACGCCCGTGGCCTCAGGTGGAGCTGCTGGCCGCCGAGACGGCGCGGGCCGGGTACACGCTGCGCGAACGCCTCACCGCCTACCCGGAGTACGTCCGCGCGCCCGACCCGTGGCTCGACGCGCGGGTCGCCGGGCACGTCGCCGCGCTCGCCGGCCCGGACGGCCTCGCCCGCGAGGGGGCGACGCCCCGAGGCCGGCCGTGGCAGGAGCCGGACGGCGGCGCGGTCGTCGGCACGGCGAGCAGCGGCCGCACCGACCTGCACGTCGCGGTCGACACCGAGGGGCGGCTGCGCGACGGGCTGCGCGCCGACGGGGACGCGGTCTACGGCGACTGGGCGGCGTTGCGCGTCCCGTCCGCGCCGGAACGCCTCGACGGCGACGTGCGCGCCGCCCTGCGCCACGCGGAGCGGGACCCCGCGGGGCTGACCGACGCCGACGCGCTGGCGCTGCTCACCTGCGACGGCCCGGCGCTCGACGCGCTCGCGGCGCTGGCCGACGGGCTGCGCCGCGACGCGGTCGGCGACGAGGTGACCTACGTCGTCAACCGCAACGTCAACTTCACCAACGTCTGCTACACCGGCTGCCGGTTCTGCGCGTTCGCGCAGCGGCGTACCGACCCCGACTCCTACACCCTGTCGCTGGCCGAGGTCGGCGACCGGGCGGCGGAGGCGTGGGAGGCGGGCGCGACCGAGGTCTGCATGCAGGGCGGCATCCACCCCGACCTGCCGGGCACGGCGTACTTCGACCTCGCCGCCGAGGTGAAGCGGCGGGCGCCCGGCCTGCACCTGCACGCGTTCAGCCCGATGGAGGTCGTCAACGGCGCCTCCCGGGCCGGCCTGTCCATCGCGGACTGGCTGGCGCGGGCGCGGGAGGCGGGCGTCGACTCGCTGCCGGGCACGGCGGCGGAGATCCTCGACGACGACGTCCGCTGGGTCCTCACCAAGGGGAAGCTGCCCGCGTCGGCCTGGGTCGAGGTCGTGACGACCGCGCACCGGCTCGGCATCCCGACGACGAGCACGATGATGTACGGCCACGTCGACGCGCCGCACCACTGGCTCGCGCACCTGCGGCTGCTGGCGCGGATCCAGGACGAGACGGGCGGGTTCACGGAGTTCGTGCCGCTGCCGTTCGTCCACCACAACGCGCCGATCTACCTGGCCGGCGTCGCCCGCCCCGGCCCGACCCTCCGCGACAACCGCGCCGTCCACGCGATGGCACGGGTGCTGCTGCACGGCCGCATCCGCAACGTGCAGGCGTCCTGGGTGAAGCTCGGCGCCGACGGCTGCCGCGCCGTCCTGGCCGGGGGCGTCAACGACCTGGGCGGGACGTTGATGGAGGAGACGATCAGCCGGATGGCCGGCTCGGAGCACGGCAGCCGCAGGTCGGTCGAGGAGCTGGAGGCGCTGGCGGCGTCGGCGGGGCGGCCGGCGCGGCAGCGGACGACGACGTACGGAACGGTGCCCGCGGAGCGGCTGGGGGCCGCGCGGCGGCCGGAGCGCGTGGCGTTGCCGGTGGTGTGAGCCGGTGGGGTGACCCCGCACGCGCCGCGCTCGCCGGTGCGGCGGCGGCGCGGCGGCGCGCGGGGGACCGAGGCTAGCGGCTCCGGCCCGGCGGCGTGGTCGGACGGCCGGTCGGGTGGGTGGACCCGTCCGGGTGCGCGGGCGGCGTCGGGTGCGCCCCGCCCTGGCCGGACGTCGGCGTGGGG
>DASTMB010000054.1 GCA_035714365.1 Mycobacteriales bacterium
CTCCGGCTGCCCCGTGTCCGACCGCGCCTCCGCGAGCACGAGCTGGCCCCACCGCGTCTGCTCGGCGTAGAGCACGCGCAGGTCGCTGTGCGGGTGCCGCGGCGCGACCGGCGTCGCCGGCGCGGTCGCGCCGAGCGCGAACGACACGCCGTCGTCCCAGGTGCGCCGCACCTGGCCGATCGCGGCGTCGTCGGCGGCGAGCGACCCGCGCGGCGCCCAGTCGAGGAAGGCCCCGGGCTCCGAGCCGGTCGTCGCGGCGCGGACGGCGAGCGCGCCGCCGACGAGGAGCAGGACGGCGGCGACGGCCGCGGCCCCGAGCAGTGGCCCGGAGAGCCGGCGGCGGCGCGGCGCGACGTGCGGCGTCGCGGTCTGCGTTGCGGTCATGGCGTTCCCCCTCAGCTCGGGACCGGGATCGCGAAGTCGATCTCGGACGAGAAGCTCGCGCAGGTCGGCGACGCGGGGCAGCGGTGCACGAACGAGTAGTGGGCGACGGCGTCCTCCCGCAACGTGATCGGGTTCGGCGTGCCGTAGTACGGGCCCGCCTCGACGTCGCAGTTGGTGTGGAGGCCGTAGTGCGCGGTCGGCGCGGTGTAGACGGCGCCGCGGGCGGTGCGGACGGTGAAGTACGACATCGCCCAGTCCCGCATCCCCGAGTCGCCGCCGTAGCGGCAGCCGCCGGTGACGGTCGGGGACGTGGCGTCGGCGGTGCCGCCGCGGTAGCTGAACCGGAGCACCTGCTTCTCCCAGCAGCTCGTCCCGGTCGCGGTGGTGTGGCCGTCGGTGCAGCGGGTGGCGACGTGCGCCTGCGCGTACTTGCAGTCGTTGGTGCCGGCGTACATCCCGCCCGGGTACGAGCAGCGGGACGGCTGCACGGCGAGGAGCTGCGCGCTCGTGTGCAGGCCGGGGTCCGCGGAGACCGGAGAGGGCAGGAACGCCGCGACGGCGGCGACGGCGGTGACGAGCAGCGTGCGAGCGGTCATGGCATCCCCCGATGTGACCTCGCGTCAGGCCGCGACCGTACGCCCGCCCGGACGGCGCGGGAAAGGGGGGTACGGGAGGGATTGACCGGGTGGCGCGGACGCGTCAGGCGGCGGGGCGGCCGAGCGCGGCGACGGCGTCGAGGAGGTTCGGGAGCACGTCGCCGGACTTCACGAACACCGCGTCGGCGGCGGAGAGCGCGACGGTGTTCGTGGTGCCCGCGAAGATGACGACCCGCGCGTTGGGGGCGACGGTGCGGATCTGCGGCAGCGCGGCGAGGCCGGAGGCGACCGGCATGTCCACGTCGAGGATGACGACGTCCGGCTGGAGCAGGGCCGCCATCTCGACGGCCTGGCGGCCGTTGACGGCCTCGCCGGCGCACTCGGTGCGCTCGTCGAGCTGCAAGCGGACACGGAGCAGCGCTCGGGTCGACGGGTCGTCGTCGACGACCAGCACGTTCACCGGCACCGGGTGCTCCTCGAGGGGGTCCAACGTCGTCCGACGCTAGCGGCGCGGAGCGGTCCCTGTACGCGGAACGACCGAATCGGGCTCGCCCCGCGCGGCGCGCTCTCCGCGATTCGCCCGTCTGGAACAATGCCTCCCGTGAGGCTCGCGACCCTGCGCCGCGGCCGGACCACCGCGTTGCCGGGCGTCACCGGCGCGGCCCGGCTGGACCGGCGCACCAAGAACCTCACCAAGCGGCTGCGTCCCGGCGACGTCGCGGTCATCGACCACGTCGACCTGGACCGGGTCAGCGCCGAGGCGCTGGTCCGCGCGGGTGCCGCCGCCGTCGTCAACGCCGCCCCGTCCATCTCCGGCCGCTACCCGAACCTCGGCCCGGAGATCCTCCTCGCGGCCGGGATCCCGTTGCTCGACAACGTCGGCAGCGGCGTGTTCGCGCGCCTGCGCGAGGGGGAGCCGGTCCGCGTCCACGGCGGGCGGCTGCTGCGCGGCGAGGAGGTCGTCGCGACGGGCGACGAGCAGACCGCCGACACGATCGGCGCGGCGATGCTCGAGGCGCGCGCGGAGATGTCGGTCCAGCTCGAGGCGTTCGTCACGAACACGATGGAGTACGTCCGCCGCGAGCGGGACCTGCTCTTCGACGGCGTCGGCGTGCCGGAGCTGCGGACCAGGCTGGAGGGGCGGCACTGCCTGATCGTGGTGCGCGGCTACGACTACCAGGAGGACCTGGCGTCGTTGCGGCCCTACATCCGCGAGTACCGGCCGGTGCTGGTCGGTGTCGACGGGGGCGCCGACGCGCTGCGGGAGGCCGGGTACCAGCCGGACGTCGTCGTCGGCGACATGGACTCGGTGAGCGACGCGGTGCTGCGCTCCGGCGCGGAGATCGTCGTGCACGCCTACCCGGACGGCCACGCGCCGGGGCTGAAGCGGGTGGAGGACCTGGACGTGCCGGCGGTGGTGTTCCCGGCGGCGGGCACGAGCGAGGACGTCGCGATGCTGCTCGCCGACGAGCTCGGCGCGTCGTTGATCGTGGCCGTCGGCAGCCACGCGACGTTGGTGGAGTTCCTCGACAAGGGGCGCGCGGGGATGGCGAGCACGTTCCTCACCCGGCTGCGCGTCGGCGGCAAGCTGGTCGACGCGAAGGGCGTGTCCCGCCTGTACCGCAGCCGGATCAAGACCGGGTCGTTGGTCTGGCTGATCGTCGCGGCGCTGGCGACGATGGCGGTGGCGCTGCTGCTGGCGCCGGTGACGCCGACGTACGGCCGGCTGCTCGCGGACCGCTGGGGCGACCTGACCCGGTGGCTGGGGGGCCTGTTCTAGTGGTCGACTTCCGCTACCACGTGGTGTCGATCGTCGCGGTGTTCCTCGCGCTCGGCATCGGGATCGTGTTCGGCACGACGGCGATCAACCGGGCGATCCTCGACGACCTCGACCGCAACGTGCACCGGCTCACCGACGAGAAGCACGACCTCGAGGCGCAGCGCAAGCAGCTCACCGCCGAGGCGGACGCGGCGGAGGCGTGGGGGAAGGCGCTGTACCCGTCGCTCGTCGGCGGCACGCTCGCCGGCCAGCGCGTCGTCGTCGTCTCCGCGCCCGGCGCGTCGCGGACGGTGCGCGACGAGGTCGTGAAGCAGCTCGCCGCCGCGGGCGCCACCGTGACCGGGCGCATCCGCCTCAACGACGCGCTGACCGACCCGGCGCGCGCCGCCGAGCTGGACGACCTGGTGGTCCGCGAGCTGCCGCAGGGGCTGACCGTGCCGGCCACGGGCGCGACCGCGGCGCGGCGCGCGATGACCGAGCTGGCCTACGTCGTCTCGCTGGCGGCGGGCGACACCAGCGCGGTCGTCGCGCCGTCGCCGGCGCCGCTGCCGTCCGCGCCGCTCGCGACCACGCGGGTGCTGGCGGCGTTCCGCGAACGCGGGTTCGTCGGCCTCGACGGCGACACCGTCCTGCCGGCGCCGGCGGTCGTCGTGGTGCTGCCCGGCGCGCCGCCGAGCGCGACGCCGTCGCCCACCGCGACCGGAGCCCCACCGCGCGCGGTGGCGGTCGAGCTGGTCGCGGCGCTGGCGGCGTTGCCGGCCCGGCCCGCGGTCGTCGCGGTCGCGCCGACCGGCGGGTCGGTGGCCGGGACCGAGCTGGAGGACGTTCGCGCGGACAGCCCGGTGAAGGACCTGGTGTCGTCGGTGGACGACGTCGACACGGTGTTCGGGCAGGCCGCGCTGGTGCTCGCGATCGACGCGGCGCGGCACGGCCGCACCGGCCACTACGGCTACGGCGTGGGCGCCGAGGGGCCGGTCCCGACGGCCGCGCCGCCGTCGTGACCGGCGACCCCGGCGCCGCCGTCGCGGTGCTGGCGCTGCCGGTCGCGCTGCTCGTCACGCCGCTCGCCTACGCGCGCGGGACGGCGTTGCGGCGGTCGAACTACCGCGGTCGCTCGGTCTCGCTGGTGGGCGGCGTCGTGGCGCTGGTCCTGGCGGCCTGCGCGGGCGGCGCGCTGGGTGTCCCGTCGCTGCGGGCGGTCGGCGGGGCCACGGCCGTCGCGGTGCTGGCGGCCGGGACGGTGGGGCTGTTCGACGACCTGTTCGGCACGCCCGCCGCGAAGGGGCTGGCCGGGCACGCGCGGGCGCTGCTGCGCGGTCGCGTGACCACCGGCGCGGTGAAGGCGTTCGTCGTCGGGCTCGGCGCGCTCGGGGCGGCGCTGGTGCTCGACGGCGCGACGCCGCGCGCGCTGCTCGACACGGTGCTCGTCGCCGGGTGGGCGAACCTCGTCAACCTGTTCGACCTGCGCCCCGGCCGGGCGTTGAAGGTCGTGCTGATCGTGACGCTGCCGCTGCTCTTCGCGCGGTCGGTCGCGCTGGTCGCCGGGTGGCTCGCGGGGACGGTCGCCGGGCTGCTGCCGTACGACCTGCGGGAGCGGACGATGCTCGGCGACACCGGCGCGAACGCCCTCGGCGCGGCCGTCGGCGTGCTGCTCGCGGCGCTGGCGCGCGACGTCGTGGTGGCCGCCGCCGTCGCGGTGCTCGTCGTCGCGCTGACCGTCGCGAGCGAGCGGGTGAGCTTCACGAAGGTGATCGAGGGCGTCGGGCCGCTGCGCCGGCTGGACGCCCTCGGGCGGCGGGCGTGACGGAGCCGCAGGGGGCGCCCGCGGTGGTGCCGCCGGGCGGGTCGGCGCCGGGCGGCGGGATGCGGGCGGGGCTGGCGCGGGCGGCGTTCGCGATCGCGGCGATCACGGTCGCGGCGCGGGTGGTGGGGTTCCTGCGGATCGTGGTCTTCGCCCGGACGGTCGGCGCGACGCCGCTCGGCGACACGTACCAGACCGCGAACACGCTGCCGAACATCCTGTTCGAGATCGTCGCCGGCGGCGCCCTCGCCGCCGTCGTCGTGCCGGTCGTGGCGGGTGCCGTCGACCGGGGCGACCGCGACGAGGCCGCGCGCACCGCCGCCGGGCTGCTCACCTGGGTGGTCGTGCTGCTCGCGCCGGTCGCGGTGCTCGGCGCGGTGCTCGGGCGGCCGTTGATGGCGCTGCTCGCGGGCGGCACCGCCGACCCCCGGCTGCGCGCGGCGAAGGTCGCGGTCGGCGCGCGGATGCTCGTGGTGTTCATGCCGCAGGTCGTCCTCTACGGCGTCGGCATCGTCGCGACCGGCGTGCTCCAGGCGCACCGGAGGTTCCTGGGGCCGGCCGTGGCGCCGTTGCTGTCCAGCCTGCTGGTGATCGGCTGCTACGTCGCGTATGCGCTCGCGGCGACCCGCCGGGGTGACCTCGGCGGGCTGACCCGCGGCGAGGAGGCGCTGCTCGCGGTCGGCACCACCGCCGGCGTCGTGGTGCTGACGCTCGCGGTGCTGGTGCCGTTGCGGCGGCTCGGGCTGCGGCTGCGGCCGACGCTGTCGCTGCCGCCCGGTGTCGCCGCGCGCGTGTCGCGGCTCGCCGCCTCCGGCGTCGTCGCGGTCGTCGCGCAGCAGCTCGCGCTGGCCGTCGTGCTGCGGCTCTGCAACGTCGAGCCGGGCGCGGTCGTCGTGCACCAGATCGCGTTCACCGTGTACCTGCTGCCGTGGGCGGTGCTCGCGGTGCCGATCGCGACGAGCGCGTTCCCGGCGCTGTCCGCCGCCTACGCCGCCGGCGACGCGGCGCGCTACGCCAGCGTCTCGGCGTGGGCGTTGCGCGCGGTGCTGCTCGCGATGGCGCTGGCGGCGGCGCTGCTCGTCGCCTGCGCGGTGCCGCTCGCGGCGCTGGTGGCGGGTGCGCAGCCGGCCGTGCGCGCGGCACCGGAGGCGGCGGTGCCGCGCGCGGTGGCGGCGTTCGCGCCGGGGCTGGTCGGGTACGGCGCCGTCGCGCTGCTCACCCGCGCCCTCTACGCGCGGCACCGGGCGCGCGCCGTCGGCGTCGCGGTCGCGTGCGGCTTCGCGGTCGCGGCGGGGCTCGCGGTGGCGTTCGTGCGGGCGGTGTCGGAGGGGGCGTTCGGGCTGTCGTCGCGCGTCGACCGGGTCGCGGCGATCGGGCTGGCGAACTCCGTCGGCATGACCGTCGCCGGCGTCCTGCTCGTCGTCGCGCTCCGCCGCGCGGCCGGTGCCCCGGCCGCGGCCGGGGCGGCGCGGTCGTCGGCCGTGTCGGCGGTCGCGGCTGCCGTCGCGGCGGCGCTCGGGGCGGTGACCGCGTCGGGAGCGCGTGCCCTGCCGGCGCCGGTCACGCTGGCCGCGGCGGGCGTCGTCGCGGCAGTCGCGTACGCGGGAATCGTCCTGGCGCTACGGCTGCCGGCCGCGGCGGAGGCGGTGGCGGCGTTGCGGTCGCGGCTGGCCCGGTGACCGGCACCGCCGCGGTCGCGACCGGCCCGGTCACCGGGTCCGCTCGCGTGGGACGCGGGCCGTTGGGGCTCGGGCTCGTCGGGGTGTCGGTCGGGCTGGTCGCGGTGACCGGCGGGCTGGGGGAGAGCGCGGCGACGCGGATGCTTGGCAGCGGCGGGCGGTGGCCGCCGTACGCGCTGCCGGGGCACCCCTCGCCGTGGCTCGTCACGTTGTTGCTGGTCGCGGCCACCCTCACCGGGACGGCCGGCTCGCTGCTCGCCTGGTCCGCCCTCGCCCGCGGCTGGGCGCCGCCGCCGCGGCGGCTGCTCGCGGCCGGGCTGGTCGCGGCGTTCGCGCTGCTGCTCGTGCCGCCGACCTCCAGTGACGACCTCTACTCCTACACCGCGTACGGCCGCATCGCCGCCCTCGGCCGCGACCCCTACACCACCGCCCCCGCCGACCTCGGCGACGACCCCGTCGGCCGCGAGGCCGGCGACCCGTGGCGCGACCAGCCGTCCGTGTACGGGCCGCTCGCGACGTGGGAGCAGGAGCTCGCGCTGCGCGTAGCCGGGCCGGACCCGCGCGCCGCGGCGGCGCTGCTCGCGCTCGCGTCGGCGGTCGCGTTCGGCGGCGTCGGGCTGCTGCTGCACCGGGCCGCCGGCACCGCCGCCGCGCAACGCCGCGCCGCCCTCCTCTGGACCCTGAACCCGCTCCTGCTCCTGCACCTCGTCGCCGGCGCGCACGTCGACGCGCTCCCGGTGCTGCTCACCGTGGCGGGCGTGCTCGCGTGGCGGCGGCGGCCGTTCGTGGCGGGGCTGCTCGGCGGGGCCGCCGTCGGGGTGAAGCTCTCCGGCGCCCTCGCCGCCGCCGCGCTCGCCTGGACCGAGCTCCGCAACGGCGTTCCCATCGGCCACAGGACCCCCGGCGCGGCCGCGACCTCTCCCGCCGCCGCGCCCGCCCCCGCCACCTCTCCTGCCGCCGCGCCGCCCGCCGCCGGCCGGCGACGGCTCGCGCTCCTGGTGCTCGGCGGCGTTCTTGTCACACCCCCCGCCTACCTTCTCGCCGGTGGACTACAGGCCCTCGGGCCGGTGAGGAGGGCATCTCGGTTCGTCTCGTTCGGGTCGCCGTGGCGCGCGCTGTCCGTGCCGCTCGACCACTTCGGCGTGCCGCGCGCCGTGGTCTCGACGCTCTCGCTGCTCGTGGTCGCGACGTTCGTCGTGCTGCTCTCGCGCGGGCTGTCGAGCGGCCCGGACACCTCCCCGGCGGTCCGCGCGACCGCCGTCGCGACGCTCGCCTGGCTGCTCGGGGCGACGTACGTCCTGCCCTGGTACGACGCGTGGGCCTGGCCGCTCCTCGCCCTGCTCCCGGCGTCGCGGTGGGACCGGTGGCTCGCGGTGCGCACGGCGGTGCTCACGCTCGCGTACCTGCCCGGCCGGATCGTGCCGATGCCGCCGCTGCTGGGCTCGCTGCTGTTCCACCTGCGCGCGCACGTCACGCCGGTCGCGCTCGGGCTCCTCCTCGTGGTCGCGGTCCGCTGGTGCCGCGCGCCCGCTCGCCACGGTGCGCAGGGCGGTCCGGCGTGATCGCGCTCGTGGTGGCGCGTACGGCCGGTGGCACCGGCAGGCACGTACGCGCGGTCGCGGCCGCCCTCGCGGCGGCCGGTCACCAGGTCGTCGTCGCCGGCCCGCGTTCGGTCGACGCCACCTTCGCCTTCGGCGAGGTGGCGCGGTTCGAGCCGGTGGAGGTGGCGACCGGGCCGCGGCCGCTCGCGGACGCCCGCGCAATCGCCCGGCTGCGCCGGGTGCTGCGGGGCGCGGAGGTCGGGCACGCGCACGGCATCCGCGCCGGGGCCCTGGCCGGGCTCGCGCTGCCGCACGGCGTGCCGTTCGTCGTGACCTGGCACAACGCGCTGCTCGGCTCGCCGCTGCGCCGCGCGGTGTGGGCGCCGTTGGAACGCTTCGTCGCCCGCCGCGCGACCGTGACGCTCTGCGTGTCGCGCGACCTCGCCGACCGCGTGCGCGCGCTCGGCGGTGCCGACGTGCGCGTCGCGCCGGTGGGGGCGCGGCCGCCGGGTGCCGTACGCCCGCGCGCGGAGGTGCGCGACGCGCTCGGCGCCGGCGACCGCCCGCTCGTGCTCGCCGTCGGCCGGCTCGCCCCGCAGAAGGGGTACGACGTGCTGGTCGAGGCGGCGCGCGCGTACGAGGTCCGCTCGCCGCGCCCGCTCACCGCGATCGCGGGGGAGGGGCCGTTGCGCGGGGCGCTGGCGGAGGCGGCCGAGGCGGCGGGCGTCGACCTGGCGCTGCTCGGCGCGCGCGCCGACGTGCCGGACCTGCTCGCGGCGGCGGACGTCGTCGTCATGCCCTCGCGCTGGGAGGGGAGCCCGCTGACGGCGCACGAGGCGCTCTTCTCGGGGACGCCGCTCGTGGCGACGGCCGTCGGCGGGCTGCCCGAGCTGCTCGGGGGCGGCGCTGCGGTGCTGGTCCCGCCGGAGGACCCGCGCGCGCTCGCCGAGGCCGTGCTGCGCCTGCTCGACGACCCCGCCGCCGCGACTGCCCTCGGCGCCGCGGGCCGTCTGCGCGCGGCCGAGTGGCCGACGGAGGACGAGGCGGCGCGGCGGGTCGTCGCGCTCTACGCCGGCCTGCGCCGGTAGGCGGGGCGGCGGCGCATTCGGCGCG